>CACYSI010000029.1 GCA_902776975.1 uncultured Ruminococcus sp. | reverse complement strand
AGTAGCGCACTGCGTGCGCACGAGCGATGGGTAGACGAAATCGCGCGCTTGGTGCGCACGCTTTCTTGTTTGTGTTTATACAGCGTATATATTCAGATCCCAGCAGGGGATATACGGATGCTTGCGCAGATAGATCTCATAATCGGGATTGATATCGCGCAGCCGCAGTATCAGGCTGAAAAGATCCTCAGACCTATGATAGGCGGCAAGGTTCAGCTTAGGTCTGAGCTCTCTGAGCGTACGCTCCGCGCCGCTTAGCATGGCGCTCTCGCTGCCCTCGATATCCACCTTGATATAGGTTGGCGAGCAGTCTATCCCGTCTACCGTCATCACAGGTACCTCTATGCCGTTTTCATCGCCGAGCACAGGCATACGCCCCGCCTTTTTGCTTATCCTCATGACGCCTTGTTTATCCGATATACCCGCGTTTATCGCATCGGCGCCGGCGACGCCCTCTATGTGCCGGATTAGCTTAAGATAATTCTTAGGGTTAGGCTCTACAGCCGTGATATGCTCATAGCCGTCTGTGTATTTCAAGAACTCGTCCACGGTATCGCCGCGGTACGCTCCGAGGTCGAGATACCTCTCATCTTTCAGACGGAGTATATCATTGAACGCCTCGTCCTTGTCGCTCTCTATAGCTTTGAGATATTCGAGCCTTCCTGTAAAATAAAAGTCGAGAGCGCCCTTGTAGACGTCTTTTGATCTTTCATCGGCGAGCAGAGCGTAGGCGCGCTCGATATCGGCTTGATGCTGTTCGATAAAGCTGTCGTCAACGAGAGTATCTCCCGCTACAGGCACGTTAGGTACGAGTACGGTATGCTGTCGGGAAACTTCATATATATGCGACATGACATCATTCAGAGAGCTGCCGAAGCACAGCGCGATTACAAAATCACCGTAGCGAGTTTCAAAGTCAGACTGCTTTTGTACCGTAAAGCCTCTGAAATCCTGATAGCGGCAGAAGTCATCGCTCGCCATCACTCCTGCGGCTTTTATGCCGCGGTTTTCAAATTCATCCAGCACCTTATCGGCGCCGTTGCCCATACCGTACAGCACTATGGGCAGGGCGCTTTCTTTCAGCGCGGTCCATACGTTAGGGTATTCAAAGTCAAACAGTTTGTTCATGGTCATTACTATATCAAGGGTCGCACGCCCGACAAGGCTTATAGCCGCTTTTCAGCGCCTGCTCGTAGGTGTCTATTTCGATCTTGTTTTCGGGGCTTATGGATTTTGCTGTGTCGCAGGTCGGGTCATGAAAGTACAGGCTGCTTTTGTTGCCGATGAAGCTCAGCCGCGAGTCGGTATTCTTTGGCTCGCCCGCTTTGTATACATCCGATCTCATGCTACCGTCCGATGAGCTAAGGCTCAGGCTCTTGCCGTCCGTAGAGGCTGTTATCGTGCCGTAGTCGGCGGTGGTGTAGTACGGACAGCCCAGCAGCTCGAGCTTCTCTTTGGTCTGTTTATGAGGATGACCGTACTCGTTGCTTTTGCCGCAGGTTATGACAGCAAAGGCGGGATCGACCGCCTGCAAAAAGCGTGTGCAGGTCGCGTTCGATGAGCCGTGATGACCGCACTTGAGCAGATCGGCGCTCAAGTCCTCTCCCGCGTCGAGCATCTCCTTCTCGTTGAGTATCTCTGCGTCGCCTGTCAGCAGCATGCTTATATCTCCGCACACAGCCTTGACCACTACCGAGTAGCCGTTGTAGCCGTCATAGCTGTCCGAGATAGGCCCCATGATAGTGAACTCAGAGCTGCCGAAGCTATAGGTGTCGCCGACCTTGGCGTCTATGTAGTTTATATTGAGTTCATCCACAGCCTTAAGCAGCTTGGTCCATGTGGATGTATCGCTGTCTGTCTCAGCTGTGATGAAGTTCTCTGTCCTGACGCCGTTTATCACCGTGCGTAAGCCGCCTGCGTGGTCTAAGTGCGGATGTGTCGCGATAACGTACTTTACGGACTTTGCGCCCAGATCCTTTATATAGCTGAGGACTGTTTCTCCATAGTCGAACTCACCCGCGTCGATCAGCACATACTCGCCCTTTGACTCCAGCAGTATGCTGTCACCCTGACCTACATCGATGAAGTGCGCGGTCATCTCGCCGCCGATCTTAGCCCGAGCCGCCTCTTTAGGCGATACGAGAGCGCATGAGGTGAGTATCACAGCGATGATGACAGCAATCAGCATAGTTATATACCTTTTCATCCTGTCATCCTCTCTCGTCAATCTCTATATACTATACAATATCCGAACAGCTTTATCAAGATAAAATTTGACTATTGCGACAAAATATGGTAATATATCTATATGCAATACCCTACCTATACACGGGGGTGATAAGATGGCAGGAAATTATAAAGGGAAATATGAGATAGTCACCGCGGATGATAATCTGCCCGGCAAAGTCATGCTGTATGAGAAGCCCGGCAAGGAGTGCTATACCAACAAGCACTGGCACAAGAATCTGGAGATAGACTACATAGTGCGCGGCTGTATGTGGACAAACCTCGGCGGTGAGGATAAGGATCTGTACGACGGCGACTATATCCTCATCAACAGCGAGTCAGTACACCAGACCTGCGGCAAGTATCCGCAGGAGCCTGTAAAGTACCTCGTGGTGCTGTTCTCATATAACTATATCAAGTCGTATTTTTCTGATTATGACAGTTACTATATCGACGTTGATAAAAACGAGCAGACAAGGGCGCGTGTGCGTGATCTGCTCAAGGCTATCGTCTTTGAGGTAGAGAACCCGTCCGACTTCTCCAAGCTCAAGATATCCTGCGCCATGTCGCAGATACTGATGAATCTGTTTACCAAGTGCCGCGTCAGGCGCGAGCTGCCCGAGGGCGCCGAAACAGAGCAGAACAACCCCGAGTATATAGCCAAGGCTATCGAGTATATCAGAGATAACTACCGCGGCAAGATATCGCTGGAGGATATCAGCTCCTTTGTCGGGCTGACTCCGACCTACTTCTCGAGATATTTCAAGTCTGCTACCCAAAAGACCTTCAAGAATTATCTCAACCTTGTCCGTTTGGAGAACACTCTCATCGACATTCAGCAAAACGGCATGAGCGAGACCCGCTCATCGCTCGAAAACGGCTTTCCGAGCGTCAAGTCGTTCATAGCCGTATTCAAGAGCGTTTACGGCTGCGCTCCCAGCGAGTACGTCAAGATCTATCAGGAGCAGGCGCCGATCTCAGAGATACATAAGTTATAATATACTAATTAAGGCAACACCGATATAAACGGCGTTGCCTTTTAATATACGAAAACGCCCTGCATATGATCGCAGGGCGTTGTTGTTTACTAAAAAGTCATTGCGAAGCCCCTTTAGGGGCTGTGGCAATCTCAACCGATATTATCAGTACAGCATCGCAAGCTCGCGAATATGTCTGAGTATACGGGATACGTCCTGTATATCAAGCTCGCCGTCGCCTGTGCCGGAGACGTCGCCGCAGGCGATCTGATATGCGTCGAGCGTGGTCAGCTCGCGGATATAACGCTGAGCGACTGAGCAGTCCATGATATCTGTCTCGCCGTCGCCGTTGACGTCACCCTTGGGGCATACCTTTACGTCCTGTGTAACGTCGGCGTCGGTCACAGTCACGGTATACTCGCGTGTGATGTGATTATCTTTAGATACGGTCAGAGTATACTCGCCCGCGGGGACATTAGCGATAGAATAATCACCCTTGCCCTTTGTTTCGGCGGTAAAGTTGTTGTCCACGCCTGTCAGCTTGACGGTAACGTCAGAGTCATCTACATATGATGTGATCGTGCCCTTTACGGTCGAGCCGCTCGGCTGTGTCGGTACGAGCATATATGTACCGTTGCTGATACTGCTCCTGATCACCATAAATCCGTTCTCATATACGGCGTTCATATCACGTACCGAGGTATCGTATGTTGAACCGCTGTCCGGTACATAAGTATAGAACACCTTATAGTCCTTGCCGTCGCAGGGGATCTTCAGCTCATATTGCCAGTCGCTTCTGAAAGGATAAGAACTATGGACAGAATTATTGATCAAGCCCTCTTCATCCAGCTCGTACCGCGCTATATCATATACCTTAGCAGCTGTGCTGCCCTCGGGCAGTCTCTCGGCGGCTGTCTTTGCCTTTTCCGTCCCGGTGATATCTGAAGAGAACACTCTTATCTCGGGCGCCTCGGGACCGGTGATGCTGAAGGTGATCCCTGTGTCCTTATATGACGCGAGGATATATACGCCGCCGGAGGCAGAGCCCTTTATCACCATACAGCCGTCCTTATATACGGCGCACATATCTTTGATATATGTAGTGGCGGTATAGTCGGGATAGTTGGATGATGTATATACGCGGTAGACCTTATAGTCTTTGCCGTCGCAGGGGAACTTGGTCTTGGTGTTATCGAAATAATCAAAGTTGATTGCATGGCTTTTACTGTTATTAATATATCCGTCGTTATCTGTGATATAATACTTGATATCGTATTCCGCCTCGGCGCTCTCGCCCTTGGGCAGGAGTGAGGCGGCTTCCTTTGCCTTTTCCGTCCCGGTGATATCCTTAGCGGCGAGCTCTAAGCTTTTGTCGGTTTCTAACGTTATATCGGTAGTGTTGAGGGGTGCGCCGACGAACTTGAAGCCGTTGTCCGCAGCGTACTTCTCGGCTATAGACTTATTATAGCCGTAGATAGTCAGGTCGTCCACCTTCACCTCGTCGGGTAAGTCGTAGAAGTAGCCGACACCCGAGCCACTGAGATCATGGAAGCCGTAGTATCTGAACTCGGTGAGCTGATCGTCGTCATAAAATGCCTTTTCACGGATATCGCAGTCGGAGTTTATCGTAACACTCTTAAGGCTTGTGCAGCCGTAAAAAGCTTCATAACCGATACTCGTGACGGAGTCGGGGATATCTACGCTCGTAAGTCCCGTGCAGCCTTCAAACGTATACTGGTCGATCATCTTGACAGAGTCGGGGATATCTATGCTTGTCAGTCCTGTGCAGCCGTAAAACGCAGAGCTACCGATACTTGTGACTGAGTCGGGGATATCTATGCTCGTCAGCCCTGTGCAGCCGGAAAACGCAGAACTACCGATACTCGTGACGGAGTCGGGGATAGTTACGCTCATCAGCCCTGTACAGCCTTTGAACGCATCATAACCGATACTCGTGACGGAGTCAGGGATATCTATGCTCATCAGTCCTGTGCAGCCGGAGAATGCGGAAGCGCCTATCTCTGTGACGGAGTTGCCTATCTTCACGCTCGCAAGACTTGTGCAACCATAAAAAGTTCTTGCTTCTCCCCAATAGTTAGTTCCTAAGCTTGTGACGGAGTCGGGGATAGTTACGCTCGTCAGTCCTGTGCAGCCACTAAAGGCAGAATTACCGATACTCGTGACGGAGTCGGGGATATCTACGCTCGTGAGCTCCGTACAGTTGTAGAATGCACCGTCATATATTTTCTTGACCGTATCGGGGATGACGGCGTTGTTGCTGCCCAGCATAAGGTTGTTTGATCTTGTCTTGATCAGCGCGTTACAGTCGTTACGGCTGTCAAACACCTTGTTGCCCTCGTCAACCTTGATGCTGTCGAGACCGCGGAGCAGGCTGAGCGCATTCTCTTCAATCTCAGTTAAATTATTGCCTATGATAATATTCTTGATGTTATGGATATCACTGAGCATATTTGAGCTCAGGCTCGTTATATCGTCGCCGACGATCACGGTGAAGTTTGTGTTGCTGTATACGGTCCACCAAAAGTCTTTCACGGTATCGAGGGTAATCGTAACGCCTGCACAGCCATTAAATGCTGCTTCACCAACAGATGTGACGGAGACGGGAACAGTCACATCAAGACTGGTACAGCCGTAAAACGTACCATTACCTATACTCGTGACGGAGTTGGGGATATCTACTCTCGTCAGACCGGTGCATTCGGAAAACGCATAATCACCGATACTCGTGACGCCGGACTCGATTACAACAGAATTAAAATAATAGCCGTCAAACGGTGAATAATAATAATAATAATCTCCCATCTTACCGTTACCGTAGATAGTCAGCACGCCGTCTTTTATTATCCAAGAGCAGTCGCCGGTGGTGCCGCCGGGCAGAGCTTCCGTCGGAGCTTCTGTTGGGGGTTCAGTCGGAGCTTCTGTTGGGGGTTCAGTCGGAGGTACCGTTTCCATTGGTAATGTCTCGGGTTCGGGCCACGGTTCTGTGGCAGGCTCTGTCGCGGGAACCTCTATGTCCGTCGTAACAGCCACCTCAGCCTCAGCCGCGCTTGCGGTAAACGGCACGATAGTGAATACGCTCATTATCATTATGACAGATAAGAGCAGGCTTATTATCTTTTTTGATTTTGACATTGTACTTCTCCTTGTCTAAAACGGGTTTTTGCTTACTGTTTTATTATACCACCATAGTTTCTGCATTACTATAGTCATGCAAGCTAAATAATCATCGCTGTATTTATGCACTATAGCCAAAGGCGGCGCTGTAAGATCCCTCGACAAGCTCGGGATGACAGGGAGGTTACTCGGGATGACGGGCTGGTTACTCCGTATGACAGCGCTTGGGCGCAGGATGTATGACCAAAAGGCAACAGCGGCGCCCTGCCGTAGCAGAAGCGCCGCCTCAGATATTATTGATTTGTAGATCATTCCGCGTTTTCAGCCTGAGCAACCTTCATCATGATCGCGCATTCTATACGCTTCTTGAACAGCTCACAGCCGTATTTATATGTGCCTGTCACCTTGCCTGTCGCGTGGTAGGCGTTGGCGGCGCAGCCGCCCGAGCAGTACAGCTTAGCCCAGCAGTCCTTGCAGTCGGGGCGGGCATATGCGTTGCACATCTTGAACTCGTCCTGCACGGCGGTATTAGTGACTCCGTCATATACGTTGCCCAAGAGGTATTTTGGGTCGCCGACGAACTGGTGGCACGGGTAGAGGTCGCCCCACGGGGTGACAGCCATGTACTCGGTGCCCGAGCCGCAGCCCGATATACGCTTGTATATGCACGGACCGGAGCTCAGGTCGAGCATATAGTGGTAGAAGGTGATGGGCTTGCCCTCCTTCTCCCTTCTGAGCATATCCTTGGCGAGTATCTCGTACTGTTCAAAGAGTACGGGCAGGTCGTCATAGGTCAGCGCGTAGGGATCGTCGGGAGGACACACCACAGGCTCCATAGACAGCTCGGTAAAGCCGAGATCAGCCATATGGAAGATGTCGTTGGTGAAGTCGGTGTTGTTGTGGGTGAAGGTACCGCGCATATAGTAGCCCCTGTTGCCGCGCCTTTCGACAAAGTGCTTGAACTTAGGCACTATCACATCATAGCTGCCGACGCCGTTCACGGTCTTGCGCAGGCGGTCATGCACCTCTTTTCTGCCGTCGAGGCTCAGCACTACATTGTGGCACTCTTTGTTGGCAAAGTCTATGACCTCGTCGTCGAGCAGTACGCCGTTGGTAGTGAGGGTAAAGCGAAAGTTCTTGCCCTTCTCCTTTTCGATGCTCCTGCAGTAGGCGGTTATCTCTTTGACCACCTCAAAGTTCATCAGCGGCTCTCCGCCGAAGAAGTCGACCTCAAGGTTCCTTCTCGATCCCGAGTTCTCTATCAAAAAGTCGATAGCCTGTTTAGCTACCTCAAAGCTCATCAGCGCTCTGTCGCCGTGATACTTGCCCTGACTCGCAAAGCAGTATTCGCAGTTGAGGTTGCAGGTGTGCGCGACGTGCAGACACAGCGCCTTGACCACGGTGTTGCGAGCCTTGAAGTCAAAGGCGAGGTCGGCGTAATCGTCCGAGGTAAAGAGCTTACCCTCATTTTTCAGCTCTTCGATATCCGCGATGCAGTCGCGTATCTCATCTTCATCGATCTCGCTGTCGCCGCTGTATTTTTCGAGCATCAGCGGGATCATCTCGTCAGCGCTTTTATCCTCGTATAAGCCTATCACATCATAGGCGAGATCATCCACGACGTGAACGCTGCCGCTGAAGACGTCCAGCACGATGTTATAGCCGTTGAGCTTATAGCGATGTATCATAAGTTCCTCCAAATGATCCTATAATAATTTGCATAAGGAAAGCCGTCAGACCTTTGCGGTATAACGGCTGAATGATCCTTATTGTGTTCAGACTTATAGAAGATTACTTCTCGCTGAGGCACTTCTCGCACTGCTGGTTAGCAACGCCGCATGATGTCTTGCAAGCTGACTGGCAGGATGTCTGGCACTCGCCGCAGCCGCCGGTCTTAACGCTCTTCTGAAGGTCGCGAGTTTCTATTGTCTTGATTCTTTTCATAATTGTCAACTCCTTGATTTATATAGTTGTATTTTAACACGCATACAGTGCTTTGTCAACCGATTATTGAAATAAACGGGAAGGTCGAGCTGTCGCTGAGTATCTCATTTCCTGCCGCTTCATACTCTCTGAGCTGTGTCAGTACGTCGCGGCTTATCACTTCGCCGGGCGCGATGAGCGGCACTCCCGGAGGATATACGCGGATATACTCGCGCGATACCTTGCCTGTTGAGTCATATATATCGTGCTTCTCGCCGTCTTTATCTATAGCTTCGCTTATGGTGTATAGCCTTTGGAGAGGTTGACAGGTGCCGATGCTTGTTTGATGTTTAGTCTCTTTGAGTCTGCCGTCTATCTGAGTCAACGCGCTCAGCAGACGCTCAAAGCCCTCGTCGGTATCGCATACCGAGGTCATCGCGAGCGCGTAGTCGCCCTGCGCCATTTCGAGCTCGAGCTTGAACTCCGAGCGCAGATCATGCATCAGCTCACTGCCTGTCATATATCCGTTACAGAGGATACATATCTTACTCATATCACAGTCAAAGACCTTATCGGAGCATTTCAGCCTGTCATACGCTATAGACAGACGTTTAAGCGACCCTGCGGCTCCGTAAAAGCTCTCAAGCCTCTTAGTATAGTCGTCAAACGCTTTCTCGCTGTTCTTTGAAAAATCCAAGCACCTGTCGATAGACGCAAGCAGAACATATGAGGGGCTGCTCGTCTCAAACACAGACAGCTCACGCTTTACCTTTTCAGCCGTTTTATCTTTATTTACGAGCAGCAGAGCCGTCTGGGTCATAGCGGGCAGAGTCTTGTGCAGGCTGACGACAGCCGCGTCGGCGCCGCACTGTATCGCGCTCTGCGGAAATCTGTCCGAAAAGGCGAAGTGAGCGCCGTGAGCCTCGTCGACCAGCAGCTTAGCTCCGTGTCTGTGACATATCAGAGATATGCTCTTGATATCGGACACAACGCCCTCGTATGTGGGCGAGGTGATGACGACCAGAGAGATGTCGGGATCGGCATTCAGCGCCTTTTCAACAGCCTCGGGCGATATCGAGCCTAAGATTCTGAGCTCATCGGCGCAGTCCGGATAAAGGTACTTTGTATCAAGACGGCACAGCTCCGCCGCGTGATACACGGACAGATGACAGTTGCGCGCCATCAGTATACTGCCGCCGCTTTCGGTCATAGCGCGTACCGCCGCCAGTATGCCCACTGTCGAGCCGTTGACCAGTGCGAACGCGTATCGGGAACGATACAGATCGGCAGCGACCTGTTGCAGATCGCGCAGGCATCCCGTCGGCTCGTGCAGATCATCAAAGCCGTCGATCTCGGTAATGTCGATGTCATAGGGCAGACCGTCAGACGCGGTTCTCTTATGTCCCGGCATATGGAAGGGATATACTCCGCTTGTCGAATAGTTTTTCAGCTTGTCATACAGCATACTCATAGCCTTGCGTTAGACAGCATCAGCTTGATGCGGTTCTCCTGATTGATCGCCGTAGCTCCGGGATCGTAGTCGATAGCTACGATGTTAGCTCCGGGGTTCTTCTCTTTTATCGGCTTCATCATGCCCTTGCCCGCGATATGGTTGGGCAGACAGCCGAAGGGCTGTGTGCATACGATGTTGTTCACACCCTCGCTGATGAGCTCGAGCATCTCGGCTGTCAGCAGCCAGCCCTCGCCCATCTTAGCGCCCATGCCGATATAGCCCTTGACGCGTTTTCTTGTCTCGTCAAAGTCTGCCATAGGCATGAACTGAGGATAGTATCTCATCATCATGTTGCGTATATAACGCTGTTTTTTCAGCAAAAAATTATATAGGAATTTTGACCCGAACGCCTTAAAGGGGCGTATGCGGTACAGATCGTAGTCGATGACGCCGTTGTATACGCAGTACAGACAAAAGTCGACAAAGCCCGGCACTACAGGCTCGGCTCCCTCGCTGAGCAAAAAGCTCTCGAGATTGTTGTTGCCTAAGGGCGAGAACTTGACGTATATCTCGCCGACCACGCCTACCTTGACCTTGTAGCGCTTGGTATCGCCCAGTATACGGGCAAAGTCGTCGGCTATCAGACGGTAGTTTTTCTTTACATGGCTGTATCGCATGGTAGAGGCGTGGGAGCTTTCTTCAAGCAGCTTTTCCGTCCACTTTTTGACTACCTTATCGGTCTCGCCCTCGAGCTTCTCATAAGGACGGCACTGGTTGGCCATCAGCATCATCAGATCACCGTAAAAGGCGCAGTACAGCATACGGTACAGCATGGGTACGGTTATCTTGAAGCCCGGGTGACTCTCAAGATTATTGAAGTTGAGCGAGATGACGGGGATATATCCGTAGCCCGCTTTTTTGAGAGCTTTTCTGAGCAGGAATATGTAGTTTGAGGCTCTGCATCCGCCGCCTGTCTGCGTGATGAGCAGAGCTATCTTATGCTTGTCGTAGCGACCCGACTCAACGGCGTTGATGAGCTGACCGATGACGAGCAGAGCGGGATAGCAGGTGTCGTTGTGTACCAGTCTCAGCCCCGACTCTTTGATGTTGCCGTCTACTTCTTCCAGAAAGTCGACCTTGTAGCCGTAGCTTACGAGCACGTTGGAGATCAGCTTGAAGTGTATGGGCAGCATGGTGGGCACGAGTATGGTGTAGTCGCGCTTCATCTCTTTGGTGAACTTGACATAATCCGCTTTAGCCTGAGCCATATCACTGCCCCCTTTCTTCAAGAGCGCCGATAAGACTGCGCAGTCTTATGCGCACGGCTCCGAGGTTGGTTATCTCATCTATCTTGATCTGAGTGTACAGCTTGTTGTTGCGCTCGAGTATCGCTCGCACCTCATCCGTGGTCACCGCGTCTACTCCGCAGCCGAAGGATACCAGCTGTACGAGCTGCATATCGTTGTTGTGTGACGCAAGCTCAGCCGCGGCGTACATACGCGAGTGGTATGTCCACTGGTTGAGCACTCCTAAGGTCGGAGGCATGACGTCCTCTGTCACGCTGTCCTCGCTGACCGTGACAAAGCCCAGCGAGGTCGCGAGCTTGTCTATACCGTGGCATATCTCGGGGTCGATATGATACGGTCTGCCCGCGAGTATCATTATGCGCTTGCCCTTTTCGCGGGCGAATCTGACGGCGCGCTCGCCCTCTGTGTATATCTTGTGCATATAGCTCTTATACTCGTCTACACCCGTCCTCACCGCTTTGAGGACGTCTGACTTTTTGATGCCGTCAAAGTGATTTCCGAGTATCATCGCAAGCTCTCTAGCAAGCTCTTTTTCATTGTTTATGTTGAGATAAGGACAGAGGAATATCGTGCTTTTGAGCGATTCCATATTGCCCTGTAAAAGCTCCGAGTAGTAGGCTACTACCGGACAGTTGTAGAAGTTGTCGCCCTTGTCCTCTTTTACATTATATGTCAGGCAGGGGTAAAATACCGCGTCCACGCCCTTCTCGAGCAGGGTCTCTATATGACCGTGCATCAGCTTAGCGGGATAGCATACCGTATCGGACGGTATCGAGAACTGACCCTTTGAGTACAGCTTGCGTGTGGAGAAGCCCGAGCATACTACCTCAAAGCCCAGCTCAGAGAATATCGTGTGCCACAGCGGGTACAGCTCATACATACCCAGCGCTAAGGGCAGACCTATCTTTTTGCCGCCTTTTGCGGGCTTATAGCTCTCTATCAGCTTGCGCTTGAACTCATACAGATCGGGCAGCTTTTCATCGTCGCTGAGGCGTATGCCCGCGCCCTTTTCACACTGATTGCCCGAGATAAGACGCTCCTTGCCGTTGAAGGTGTTTACAGTCAGGCGGCAGTTGTTGGCGCAGCCCTTGCATACCGCCGAGCGGCTCTCGTGCTTGAGATTCTCGACCTCGTTCAGCGACATGACCGTTGAGCGCTCGGGCTTGTGCTCTCTCGCAAACAGCGCCGCGCCGAAGGCTCCCATCAGCCCAGCGATGTTGGGGCGTGTGACCTCGCGGCCGATCTCTTTTTCAAAACATCTGAGCACGGCGTCGTTCATGAAGGTGCCGCCCTGCACTACTATCCGATGACCCAGCTCGTCGGGAGAGGTCGCGCGGATGACCTTATATATTGCGTTTTTGACTACAGACAGCGACAGTCCCGCGCTGATATCCTGCACGGACGCGCCGTCCTTCTGAGCCTGCTTTACCGAAGAGTTCATAAAGACGGTACAGCGTGTGCCGAGGTCTACCGGCGCCGTGGAGAACAGTCCCTGACGGGCGAACTCCTCTACGGTGTAGCCCATGGACTTAGCGAAGGTCTCGATGAACGAGCCGCAGCCCGATGAGCAAGCCTCGTTGAGCATGATGCTGTCTATAGAGCTGTTGCGTATCTTAAAGCACTTTATATCCTGACCGCCTATATCGAGGATGAAGTCGACATCCTTGTCAAAGAACTTGGCGGCTGTATAGTGCGCCATGGTCTCGACCAGTCCGTAGTCTATACGGAAGGCGGTCTTTATCAGCTCCTCGCCGTAGCCTGTAACGGCGCAGCCTCGTATGACTATGCTGTCGCCTAACTCTCTGTAGATGCGGGACAGCTGCTCGCGTACTATTGATACGGGATTGCCTTTGTTGGAGCTGTAGTAGGTGTATATGATGTCGCGGTCCTCTGTGATGACTACGAGCTTGGTGGTCGTAGAGCCGCAGTCTATGCCTATGTAGGCGGGCCCGCGGTAGTTGCCCGCGTACTCGGTCTTTACGCTGCTTTGAGCGTGGCGGCGTATAAAGTCCTGATACTCGTTTTTGTCCTTGAAAAGCGGAGGCAGGGTAGATACCGTCTCCTTATGCTTCATGCTGCTTTTCAGCCGCCTTGTCAGCTCGTCATAGTTCATCAGCTCGCCGTCCGCAGAGTACAGCGCCGCGCCTATAGCTACGGCGAACAGTCCGTACTCGGGGAAGATCGCGTTATCCTCGCTCAGCTTGAGGGTCTCGACAAAGCGTTCTCTGAGTCCCTTACAGTAGTACAGAGGGCCGCCGAGGAACATCACTTTTCCGCTGATCTTTCTGCCCTGAGCGAGACCGCCTACTGTCTGGTTGACCACAGCCTGATATATCGAGGCGGCTATGTCCGCCTTGGTAGCGCCCTGATTGATGAGCGGCTGTATATCTGTTTTGGCAAAGACTCCGCATCGTGAGGCGATAGGGTAGAGCTGGCTGTGGGTGAGGCTGAGCTCATCCATCTCGGTGTTGCTGACGTTGAGCAGGGTCGCCATCTGGTCGATGAAGGCTCCCGTACCGCCGGCGCACGAGCCGTTCATGCGCTCGTCGAGACCTCCGGTGAAGAATATTATCTTGGCGTCCTCGCCGCCCAGCTCTATCACCGCGTCGGTAGAAGGCTCCATACAGCGCACACACTCCGCGGTGGAGTATACCTCCTGCACAAAGCTCAGTGAAGCTGCGTCAGCCATGCCCAGTCCCGCCGAGCCCGATGCAGATACGCTGAAGCTCCTGCCGCTGAGCAGGTCTTTGACGGCTTCTATCATCTCGAGGGTCTTCTGCCTTACCTGTGAGAAGTGGCGTTCGTAGCGGCTGTACACCAGCTCTCCGTCATCGATCACGGCGAGCTTGGCTGTGGTAGAGCCGATATCTATGCCGAGCAGCATATTGCCGGATGTTCTGTTTTTAGGGTCATTTATCTTCATATACTTCCTCTGACACTAAATCTTCATGTAGTTATTAGTTGCATATATTGATAGGATTGTCACATTTTGACGAAAACAGTTATACAGAAATTATTTTACCACTTATTAAAACAAATGCAACACTTGAAAATAAAATTCCATGTACTAAAAAAATCAAAATCGCCCCGAAATTATGTATATTTTTTCTATTATTCCTTTTTGTAGTTATTAATAGTTGACTGTGTTTTATAATAATCAGTAAATCACCAAGGAGGAATTGAGAATGAAAAAACTGTCAGCTATAGTTTTAGCGGCGTCGCTTATGCTGACCTCTATGACGGCATGCAGCGTCAATATAAATATCAACGGCTCTACCGAGAGTACAGAGGCGACAGCGAGTCAACAGACCTCTGACGCGACCGAGGCTGTCACGGGCAAGCTCAGCGACTATGTCAGGACGTCTGTCGAGAATGAAGTTTCTTTCGGGGACGGCGTTACAAAAACTCTCAGGCTTCCGGAGATCCTGCTTGACTCAGAGGACGCTAAAGCGGCTAACAGCGATATCACCGAAAAGTTCGGCGCCGACACCGACGGCAAAAGCGGGGTAAATACGCTCGACTATACAGCGGCTCTGAACGATAATCTGCTGAGCGTGTGTGTATGCGCGGGATTTGAAGGCGGCAACGGCAGCGCCGAGGTATTTAACTTTGACGTGTCTACCGGTAAGAAGGTCGACAACGACGTGATACTTAAGTACAAGGACGTCAGCTACACCGATGTTATCGAAAAAATAGAGAAAGCGCTTGACGATTATTATAAAGAGCGTAATTTTGATAAGCTGCCCTTGAACGATGATATGAAGGCTAAGACTTTTTCCGCAAGGAACTTAAAGGATGCTCGTCTGTACCTTAACGATCAAGGAAAGATCATGTGTGTAGCGGACGTATACGCATCGGTAGGCGGAGGTCACTTCGTCACCAATAAAGAGCTTGATCTTTGACATCAAAAATACATATCAACAAAAAAGGGCTGCTGCGGATCGCTCCGCAGCAGCCCTGAGTTTATTCTGTATTACTCGACCTCTGCTGTTTTATAGAGGAACTTGACGTCGCCGTCCATGCCTTCGGCGAGACCCGAGTATGACTTATAGTTCTTTGATACTTTTATCGTAGCCTTGAGTCTTTCGGCAATACCCTTAAGATCGCCCTTGAGCAGGGACGTGATCTTGCTGATGCCCTCTTCGTTGAGCTGCTTCAAGCCGTCGCTGAGCTGCATCGAGCCGTCTCTGAGCTTAGATACGCCTTCTACCAGAGAGGGCACGCCGTCCTTGAGCGTCAGTATGCCGTCCTTCAGCTCGTCAGCGCCGTCGCTGAGCTGCGATGTTCCGTCTTTAAGCTCATCCGCGCCGCTCTTGAGAGAGGCAGAGCCGTCCTTGATCTGGGTCGTACCGCTGTGCAGCTGACCGGCACCCGCAGCCGCTGAGCCTACGCCGCCCGTATATGTCTTGAGTCCGCTGTTGAACTCGCTGTAGCTGTCGAGCTGAGCCTTGAGAGCCTCTATGCTCTGTCTGCCTGCCTGAGCCTTGGCGAGAGCCTCGGCTATGCCCTGCTTGACCTCGTCGCTCTGCATATTCTGCTCGATCAGCGCCGCGATCTGAGCCTCGGTGTTCTGTGCGATAGCTGCCTGAGCCTCTTCGCCCTGCATATTCTGCTCTGTCAGAGCGTCTACTGTCGCCTTGACCTCGTCCGAATTCATCTGAGCCTCTATCGCGCCGTTTACCTGCGCCTGTGTCGCCTCGTCCACAAGTCCTGCGCTCACAGCCGCCTCATAGTCCTCGACGCCGTAGCCGAGAGCCGCGAGCACCTGTGCCTTGACCTGTGCCTGTACTCCCGCCTCTACCTTGGCGCGGACATTCTGCTCTACCGCCTGTGTGACTCCGGCGACGACCGCGTCGCGGTTAGCCTCTACCGCGGCTGTGACTTTCTCCTTTGCCGCTGCCTGAGCCATGGCGCGGACATTATCGTCAGAGAGCTCGTCTAAGAGCTTGTTGAGTACATAGGTATAGTTCTCGGCTGTCAGCTCGGGTACTTCCAGACCGGCGTCGATGAGACCTTTGCGTGCGGTAGAGAGTATAGAGGTGAATGTGAGGTCGCTGCCGTAGTTCAGAGCCGCGCTGTTTGAGTCGAGCAGAGACAGACCGGATGACAGATCGAGCGCTCCGATATCTACCTTTACGGTGCCGTCGCTGAGTGTGCCCGCGCCGTCGGATAGCTTTTCGGCTCCGTCGTCGAGCTTTTTCGCTCCGTCTGAGAGCTGTACTGCTCCGTCATAGAGCTGATCTACACCGCTGCTCAGCTCGCCCGACGCCTCGAGCAGGGTCTCGAGACCCGTATAGAGCTGTGATGAGCCGTCTATCAGCGCGCTCATGGCGGTGTCGAGCTTATCCATGCTCTCGTTGAGCTTATCGAGGTCGTCGAGATCCTTGGGATCGATCTTGTTGAACAGTCCGTTAGCTGCTAAGGTCACCGTAGAACCCATCGCGAAGTCCTCGACGTCAGCGGTTATCTCAAAGTAATCGGGGATATCGGCGTCCTTCTTGCTCAGTCCGAGGTCATGGCGCAGTCCGGGAAAGGCTATACCGGCTACTATCACACGGTCGCCGTCTGATACTACCTTGCCGTTCGTGACCTTGACGTTGCTGAACTTTTCGCCGTCCAGTAACATGCCCGAGAGCATCATGAAGGGCACATAGATGCGCTCTTCCTTGCCGTCTATCTTAACGTTTTCGTACTGATTATTGGTATAGTCAAAGCGTATCGTCATCTTGCCGCTTTTGCCTAAGGCGTCTTCGGGGGCGATAGCCTTGCCGTCGAGAGAGTAGGTCACGCTGAGGTCTACGGGCAGCTTAGCCGTGCCTGTGCCCTCAAGGTAGAGATCCTTGCCGTCAGCCTGCCATACGCGCATATTGTCGCTGTCAAGGGTGAAGGACGCGTCGGTCTTGACGTTCTCGATATCCGATACGGCGCTCACATCCTTGATAGTCGCGGCTTTCTTGTTATTGCGGATCCAGTCGCTTACGATGATCTTATCGACCTTGCCGTCAGCCTGAGCCATGACGTACACGGTCTCTTCTTTGTAGATATCCGCCTCGTCGGGCGTAGCCTTGTCGGATGAGCCGAGGCTTATGCCGCCTAAAGACAGGGCAAATACGCTTGCTAACGATGCCGACAGCGCTATAGTCACACACAGCGCTATGCTCATCAGCTTGATCAGTCTTTTCATAGTATCTCTCCTTGCTTATATTTCAGTAGATAACAGATCTTTCAAATATATCAATATTTAGCGCACTTCTTCATGCCTAATGTAGTGTAGCACACGAGCTTGTCGCACAGCAGCAGCAGCGCCGGCAGGATGAAGATTACCAGTACCACGCTTATCAGCGCGCCTCTGGCGAGCAGCATACACATCGAGCTGATGATGTCGATGTCAGAGTACACAGCTACTCCGAAGGTAGCAGCGAACAGTCCTAAGCCGCTGACCAGTATCGAGGGTATCGAGGCTCTGAGCGTCGTTACCATCGAGCTCTTCTTGTCGTTTCCGCTCAGTCTCTCTGACTTGTAGCGGGTGGTCATCAGTATCGCGTAGTCTACCGTAGCGCCGAGCTGTATCGTGCTGATGCATATAGGCGCGATGAACGGCAGCGACTGACCCAGATAGTGGGGCAGACCGAGGTTGATGAAGATAGCCAGCTCTATGACAGCTATCAGGATGAAGGGCAGACTCAGACTGCGCTCTACCAGCGCTATTATCACGAAGATCGCTATGATCGACACGAGGTTGACTACCTCAAAGTCGTGTCCCGTGGTGTCTATCATGTCCTTCATACACGGAGCCTCGCCTATCAGCATACCGTTTTTGTCATAGCGGTGCAGTATCTCGTTCAAGGCGTCTATCTGCTCGCCTACGGCGTCGCTCGCGCTGTGGTAAGCGCTGTTTATCAGCATCAGCTGATACTTGTCGTTTTCGAGCACGCTTTTGATATGCTCGGGCAGGATATCCTTGGGTATGGTCGAGCCTAACAGCGAGTCTATACCCAGTACACATTTTACACCGTCCACCTTTTCCATCTCGGAGATCATCTTCTTGACCTCTTTTTTGTCGGTGGACGAGTCCATCAGCACCATGTGTGTGGATGATATATCAAAGTCCTCGCTGAGCTTGGTGTTCGCTATGACAAACTCCATGTCCTTAGGCAGACACTCAGCCATATCATAGTATACCTCGTTGTTGGTCTGCGCGTATCCGTACAGCGACGGCACTATCAGCAGTGCGAAGATTACTACAAATACCGGGAAGATCTTGACTATACCACCCGACAGCTTTTTCATATCGGGGATGAGCGAGCGGTGGCTCATCTTTGACAGAGGCTTGTCGAGTATCAGTATCATCGACGGCAGTACCGTTATACAGCCTATCACGCCGAAGAGCACGCCCTTAGCCATGACTATGCCTAAGTCTCTGCCCAGCGTAAAGGTCATGAAGCACAGTGCGATGAAGCCCGCTATAGTGGTGATAGATGAGCCGATGACGGATAAAAAGGTCTGATGTATGGCTACCGCCATAGCCTCCTTGTTATCGTCGTACCTTTGTTTTTGTTCATTATAGCTGTGCCACAGAAAGATGCTGTAGTCCATGGTAACGGCGAGCTGCAGCACCGCCGACAGAGCCTTTGTGATATATGAGATCTCACCCATGAAGTAGTTGGTGCCGAGATTGAGCAGGATCATCATGCCTATAGAGGCGAGAAAGACCGGCGGCACGAGCCAGTTATCCAGCAGGATTATCATTGCGACGAGCGCCAGCACTACCGCTATGGCTACATATATCGGCTCTTCCTTCTCGCACAGGTCCTTGAGGTCTGTTACCAGAGCCGACAGACCGCATACAAAGCACTTTTCACCTGTTATCGATCGTATCTCGCGGATGGCGTCCATGGTCGTGTCCGCAGAGGTCGAGGTGTTGAAGAACACCGCCATCACCGTGCTGTGATCGGTGTTGAAGGCGTTGTACACCTTGTCGGGCAAAAACTCTTTCGGTATCGAGATATCGGCGAGATTGTTGTACCATATCACGCTGTCTACCTGTTCTACCTTTTCTACCCTTTCTTTCAGCTCAGCCACATCCTTGTCGGGCATATCCTCTAAGATGATGAAGGAGAACGCGCCCTTGCCGAACTCATCGAGCAGGATGTTCTGGCCTTTTACGGTGTCCATGCTCTCGGGCAGATATGTCAGCATATCGTAGTTGATACGCGTGTTTATCATGCCCAGCACAGAGGGGATCATCAGTATCAGCGTGATAACTACGATCGGTACCCTCAGCTTGACTACCGCTCTTGCGATTTTCATCTTTTCACCTTCGCTTCATTACGGTTTCGGGACGATGTTATCATCAAATGGCGTCCCAAAAATCGTATATGTTTATTTTTACCAATAAATTATACTTTGAATTATGTATTTTTACCATTCGCAAAGGTGATTTTGTGCACAAAAATTGGGCAAAAGCGGACTTTTGCCCAAAAATCTATATTACTAAATAAGTGAGCTGAGATTGTCCGCTTTGAGCATATGGCTCCTTATGGTCAATATCTTGTGAAAGCTGTCCGCATAGTCGCTTTTCATGCCGTTGTCGCACCAGTCGATGATGATACCGAAGCACAGACATTTGTAGTAGTCTATGATGACTTCTCTGTCCTCGCCGTCTATGTATTCTTTAGACACGGCTAACTCAAAATAGCTCGCTATACACTTTCGGCACACCTTCATCAGACATCGCTCATATATATAGCGATGGGACGAGTTGTAGATGTGCGATACGGCTCTGCGGTTGTTAAGCACAAACTGAGCGGCTACGTTCAGCCCCTCTTCAAGCGTTTCTATCGTAGGGTATTTGAGCATCAGCTCTTCTATATCGTTCATCAGCATCTTCTCTACCAGGTCGGGCAGATCCGAGTAGTGGTAGTAAAAGGTATTGCGTGAGATGCCGCAGTCATCTGTGATGTCCTTGATAGTGATACGGTCGATAGGCTTGCGGTCGAGCAGCTTTGTAAAGCTGTCCTGTATAGCTTTGTCTGTGAGCTTTGACATGGTATTCACCTGTTCCGATAATTTTTTGGACACTCGGTTAGCATGCGCTAATATTTGTTTTTATTATAGTCCTAAAACCTTTATGTTTCAAGTATTATGACAAACTTGTCATAAGCGATTTTGCTTGATATAATATACCCGAGGTGATTGTTATGAAGATCGCGTACGCGGGCTTTGACCTGATGTACCCTGCTATGGAGGCTCTGTCACAGGCGGGCGAGATAGTCAGGCTCTTTACATGCAGGGTGGACGGCGTATACGAGACCTGCGATAAGGTGATCGGCCTTGCGAAGAGCGTCGGCGCGCCCTATACCTTTGACAGGATAACCCGGGATGATATAGATACACTGATCGAAGCGGGATGCGAACTGCTCGTATCGGCGGGTTACTATTACCTGATCCCCGTAGATGATCGCTTGCCTATGGTCAATATACATCCCTCGCTCCTGCCTTACGGTCGCGGCGCGTGGCCTATGCCTCTCGCTATCCTCGACGGGCTGACCGGGAGCGGTGTGACCGTCCACAAGACAGAGCGAGGATTTGATACCGGAGATATACTGCTGCAAAAGAGCTTTTCGCTCTCGTCGGACGAGAATTTAGAGAGCTTTATGGATAAGGTCAATTCGCTTTTGCCTTCGATGATGACAGAGCTGATCTCTGACTTTGAAAGACTTTGGAACGGCAGACGCCCCCAGGGAGAGGGCGAGTATCAGGCTCAGCCCGATCCCGAGGATCATGTACTGACAGCCTGCGATACCGTTGAGTATGCTGACAGGGTACTCAGGGCGTTTTACGGCTTTCCGTGTTATTACAGAGTAGACGACAGTGTTGTCGAGCTGATACGGGCGAGAGCGTACAAGGGGGATAAGCAAGATAAGGAATATCCTCTTGCAGACGGATATATTTGTTGATTTTGCAGGAAAAACCTATAAAATTGCAAAAAACAGTTGACTAATCTTATATAAAAGTTATATAATGATGCTTGAAATAGAGGCGCGGGCTTCATCAGTAGTCGGTCGGATATGTGTCCTGTACGGGAATACACCGACGAAAGGGGATACCGCCGAGGTTTTTGTATCTTTCCCGGGGTGCATCTGCCGGTATAACGCAGAATATGCGTTGTACTGTCGTTTTTAACGGAGAGCTATTCGACATTGTATCATTGTTTTTACTATGCCGCGGTACTCCCGCGGCGTTTTTGCCTTATTAATACTAATTTCAAATAAAACCCTTTAACATCTATTGCGTTAAATTCCGCATAACTGCGTTTCGTCGTCGCTCGCTGCACTCGGTAGGCATATCCGGTTGGT
>CACYSI010000028.1 GCA_902776975.1 uncultured Ruminococcus sp. | reverse complement strand
ATTTCGCATAGCCATCTCCCGTTGTTGCGTAGCAACAAACTGGGAGGGCATATAAATCTTTTTTACCTTATAGGAAACGAGCAGTTTCCTATAAGGTAAAAAAGAGGCGGCCGAAAAACCGGACGCCTCAAATGTATTATACTATAGAATCAGATCACAAGCGTGTCAACCGTATCTATAAGTTCGCACAGCTTCTCTGTTGCGATTCGAGTGAGCTCAACTTCATTCCTGGGTCTTGCGTGTCGGGCTACTCTGAGATATCCTATCAGCGATGCCTTGCGCTCAATCTCGCTGAGACGCTCTTCGTCATCTGTACCGAAGTACTGCTTCAATGAGCGTTTCCAGATCTCGTTAGCGGTATCGATCGAAATACCGAGAAAATCCTCGATATTACCGGGATCGGCAACGGCATAGCCGACATAAGCGTTGAACATGAAAGCCAGCTCATATATCTCGTTTCCTCTGCAAAGAGTATCCATATCTATGAGCAGAGTTTCACCGTTCTGCAGCATAATGTTTTTTATATGATAGTCGCCGTGGATCATCTTATCCGTCTCGGGGATCCCATCGATCAAAGCTCTGAGCTTAGCTGTTCTCTCCTCAGAAAGCAGACCGTCCATCTCGCCTATCCACTTGATAACGGTATCTTTTTGCAGAGGCAAGCCTTCGGGCGCGTCTGTATCATGAAGCGTCTTGGCTACGCGCACACTCTCGCTGACTACAAAATCGATATTGCCCTCAGGGTCTTCTATCATAAGCTCATCAAAGCTCTTAGCGTCAAGCAGCTCAAAAACCGAGCCGAAGGAATCTCCTACTTTTACTACGTCATAAGGAATAGCCGTAGGTATACCGAGGATAAACGCCGTACGCGCAAGCTCACGCTCTCGCTTGATATCCTCAAGTGAAACGGAGTCCTTATAAACCTTGACGATAGTATCGCTGTCATACCTGTAAACCTTACCGTTGGCTCCTTCTCCGAGCACAGAGCATCCTGTAACGTCAAGCTTACGATAAGCCTTTTCAACAGTTATGATCTCGGAAAAACCGGTCACCTCCAAAATCTCATAAACATCAGACGATACGTTGATGATCTTAAGATCGGAGTAGCTCTTTTTGATCTTGAGCAATATTCTGAGACCCGAGCTGCTGATATAAACGAGATCTTCAGCGTCGATGATAACGGACTCAGGCTCACAGGAGTCGATTATATCAAATACTTCTTTTTCAGTGCTTGCCGAATTAGCTGAATCAATATGACCTTCAAGGTATATTGTAAGGATCTTATCATTCATCTCATTTTTCATATTAATCCTCCAAAGGTTTTACTTCTTTACGTCTTCGCTGCCGCGATACCTTACGCACAGCATTGTAAGATCATCGAACTGAGGCGCTTTATCCACAAACTTGTCGACAGCATCCTGAACATTAGCCAGGATCTCCTCGGGAGTTCCCTCGGGATCAACGTTAAGCGCTTTAGTCATACGCTCAACACCGAACAGCTCATTATCAGCGCTTGTAGCCTCAGGCACACCGTCGGTATACAGGAACAGAGCTTCGCCGGGCTTAAGAGGCAGCTCATAATCCTTATAATGAACACCGCTCATGCCTCCGACAACAAAGCCGTGCTTATCCTTAAGGAGTTCAAAGCCTTTTCCGTTTCTGTATACAGCGGGATACTCGTGGCCGGCGTTCGCGGCTAATATCTTACCCGTAGACAATTCAAGAATACCTAACCATACGGTAATAAACATATCGAGCTTATTGTTCTTGCAAATACGTTCGTTAGTAGCTTCGAGAATCTTGGCGGGCGACTTATGGATCATAGTTCTGTCGTTGATCATCATCTTAGTGATAGCCATGAACAATGAGGCAGGAACACCTTTGCCGGACACGTCGGCAATAACTATACCCATATGATCGTCATCGATCATAAAGTAATCGTAAAAATCGCCGCCGACCTCTTTAGCCGGACTCATAGTGGCGTAAATGGACACATCGTCTCTGTCCGGCGCTACAGCGTCAAGCATGCCCTGCTGTATACCTGCCGCTACGGCAAGCTCGGTACCTATACGTTGAGACTCAGCGGTAACTCTGGTCAGATTATCGATATAGGTAAGAGTCTCGCTCTCCATCTTATCTACAGAAGCCGCAAGCTGACCTATCTCATTATTTGAATTGATCTTATCTGTCAGTTTAGACTCAGCTTTGCATTGACTTGAAGCAAATCTCGTAGTCTCTTTAGTGATTTTGCGAAGCGGCTTTATCAGATATCTCTTAAGGAACAGATCATACAGGAAAGTGGCCATGATGATAAGTGATAACAATACCACAAACATCTTGATCATATAACTGAATCTCGCTTTTGTGAGAGCGTCCATCTGGCGCTGTACGCACAGTATACCGCGTACCTTGCCGAGATTATCCTTAAGCGGGATCATGGCAGTGATATGAGAATCGGTCTCTATAAAACCTCTGTCACGCAAGACGTACGCTTTATCGGATAAGCCTTCATACAACAACTGATACTTAAGCTTATAATCATCGTTAGTAGTGGGGCGCACATATCCGATCTCATATGGCTCAAAACCCGAATCATCATTGACTGCATTGAAAACAAACGTTATATTATCGTAGGTTTCATCAGGTTGTATAACATAGATGAATCTGGCGTTTACTTTATTACAGAGGTTAGTCAGATCCTGATACGTTTGTCGGTACAGCGAACTGTTACCGTGTTTCTCGAGGTATTCATCGAGATAATCGGGGATAATATAGCTTTCAGCAGCATTAGCTATACGAAAAGCGTTTTCGGTATACTCCTGAGCAAACTCATCTGAGAACTGTACATAACCCAGTAGCTGAGCCATGGTACCGAACAAAACAAGCATAAGGATAATACCGAGTATTATGATGAAAGAAATATTGGATTTAGCTGATTTCTTGGCGAATTTGACAGAATTCTTTTTAGTGCTCATGTATCACCTGCCGAAATTCTTAAGGATACTCAAGATGTTTTTGCCATCTTCGTATTTATAACTGACTGCATCCATAGTACGCTTAACTACAAATATCCCCAACCCGCCTATGCTGCGCTGCGACGCGGACAGTGTAACGTCGGGATCATCACGCTTGAGCGGATCAAAAGGTTTGCCGCTGTCCATGAAAGTGATAGTAACGGAGTTACCATCCTCGCCGCCTTCTACGCGAACAACAGCCTCTCCGTCCTCGGTGTCATAGGCATAACGAGCTATATTTCCGAAAAGTTCATCTATCGCGACCGCTATCTGTATCTGTGCTTTCATAGGGCAACCGAGCTCATGAAGCTGCTCATTTACAAAATCAGTCACCGCGTCTATGTTTTCTACACGAGCAGGTATTACTATTTCCTTCACGCTATCACACCTTTCAATTGTTCAACACCATTGTAATGTATCTATTTTACTACTAAACCGTCTTTACGTCAATATCTTGCCGTCAGAAAAAGAACAGCCCTCTTGATCACAAAAGGGCAGGTTCATATCTCTATCACACAGTAACCGCACGCGTTGATAACGAGAGTACCGTTATGATCGGTTCGCTGAGGAATATTATGATTATATGTACGATGCACATGACCGTGCACAAACAGCTTAGGATGATACTTGTTGAGCAAGGTGTTGAAGCACTCAAAGCCCCTGTGCGGCACAGTTTCAAGATCGTTGAGATGACGCGCGGGAGCATGAGTTACAAGTATATCAAAGCCTTTGTGCCACTTTATCCTGAACCAGAGCCTACGGATGCGGTTTTGCATCTGCTGCTCGGTGTACATATATTTACCTTCGCGGTATTTACGCGAACCTCCGAGCCCGACTATGCGGAGTCCGCCTATCTCGACCAGCTTGTCATCTATACAGATACATCCGGATGGAACGCGCTTATGATTCTCGTCATGATTGCCGTGTATATATACAAGAGGACAATCAGCAAGAGTCACCAAAAACTCGAGATAATCCTCGCTGAGATCACCGCATCCGATGATAAGGTCAAATCCGCTGAGTTTTCCGGGGTGATAGTAGTCGTAAAGATACTTGGACTCTTCATCGGCTACGGCAAGTATCCTCATTTGTCGACACCCGCCTTATTCTCCGCTTCCTGCTTGGGATCGTTCTGTGATTTTTCTATGCCTACGGTATCGACAGTCGCTTTGCCCATATCGTTAAGATCGCTGTACTTAGGTATCTCTCCGATGACATTAGCGGCGAGATAATCCATGTTGATGATCTGATCGAGAGTCAAAGACTTCTGCCCCTCGCCTATCACCTCACCGCTCTGAGTGATAAGCGGAGTGAGAAAAGGAATACAGATATTCTGCTTTATGCTCTCTTTTAAGAAATCAATAAATCTGCGAGTTGAAAGAGAAAGCTCCTCTGAGCACCAAACGTCTATAACACCTGTCGACATACCCCAATAGTAATTGAGCGCCTTGTTACATTTGTTATACTCATCCTGCAAAGACTTATCGAAGATCCTGCTTAGTATCTCCTCATAATACTTGCCCCAGCACCACACAGAGTGCGCAAGACTCTCGCTTATGCCGTCTTTAACATAAAACAATCCATAGTTTTCACGATCATCCTCGAGAAACTTTGAAGTATCCTGTGATGAGATGAAATGTATATCTTGGTCTGCAAGGGATTTAGCGGCTCCGTCGGCACCTTTCACAGAAGACCACTCGAGATATACATGAGCTCTCGGGTTAGTCATCTGCGCTCCTAAGGCGAAGGCGTTGATACCCGCTATCTGTCCGTAAATAGGATAGTCGCATACATATCCGAGCTTGCCGCTGTCAGACAGAGTACCGGCTACGGCGCCGAGGATGAACTTAGCCTCATACATACGGGCATAGTAAGTCAGGATATAGCGATGGCTTAGGTTAAGAGAGCAGTTCAGGATTATGACGTCGGGATATTCAACGGCAGCCCTGAGACTTGCTTGAACAAATCGCGGCGAGGTAGTAAAAATAACGGTGCATCCGTCTTCTATAGCCTGTACGATGACCTTATACGGATCATCGTCAAGTGCGTTGGGATAGGTCAGAGTATCTATCTTATCCTCAAAAACCTTTTGGACGTATAACCTGCCCTCCTCATGCTCATGCACCCATCCGGATTTTGTAGGTGTTCCGTCATATATGAATCCGACCTGAAGTACATCGGGTTCGCCTGATAAGACGCGTCCGAGCAGAGTAGTCTTTTTCTCGGTAGGAGGATCGAGCTTCAGCTCTATAGGCTCCTCGTCATCCTTAAGCTCAACATCTTCCCACATTTTGCTTAAGTTCTTCTTTACGGCCGACAAGTCGTCTGAAATAAGCTCTTCATAGTCATATATCTGAATATATCCGAGCATTGCGTCGCCTATAGTAGACTGCAGCTTACCGCCGCCGATATGCATATACGCCTTCTCGAACTTATGATAAGCGGAGGCGAAGGTACGCTGTTCATCGAGAGACCACTCTTCATCGAGCCCTTTACCGAGAGCGGTCAGCAGCTCGTTGTACGAACCGCGTTTTGAAAATTCGATAAAATTGACCTTGGTATATTTATAAAAATCAATAAATTCATAATAAAGCTCGACTTCATCACTGCCGTTGCGCTCAGGCATGATCCTTGTAACAACACCCTCTATAGTATCCGCTCCGAAGAATTTAAGAACGCTTACTCGCTTATTGCCCTCTAAGACATAAAAGCGGTTCATATACTCATACGCCTTGATGGGATCATGGATGCCCTCGTTGATGTGAGCTTCACAAAGATGCTTCCACTTTACTCCGAATTCACTTGACTCTTCAAGCACAGGCATAAAGTTAGGAGCGAAGGCGCTGGATCTGCCCGCGGTCTTAGTGCCTACTATCTGAGATAACGGTATGGGTACAAGTCCAAGGCTCACTGTGGTCAAAGCCTTGTCTGAAGGTAAAATATCGTCAAGCGCGGGGAGTTGAGTAGACAAACCGTTTGACTTACAATTCTGTACCTCTTTCATTCCGAGCTTAAGAGCTTCTTTGTAGTATTCTGCCATATATATCGCCTCTTGAACAATTGCAATTTTAATGATACGACTTGCTTTAAGTATAATACATTTCGATACTATTGTCTATCGCAAAAACAGAAATATCTAACGAATAATGACGATATTTTTGTGCAAATAATAAGACGCGGAAGCTCCGCGCCTTATCAATGTAATTAAACAACGGTTTTAAGATAATCGGTGATCTCTTTCTCTGTAGTCATAGCCATGACCTTAGCGGCAACCTCATCCGCCTCAGCCTTGGTCCACTTAGCGATATTCTTACGGACTTTGAGCACTGAAACCGCAGATACCGAAAACTCGGTCAGTCCGAACGACATCAAAAGCGGTATCATCATCGGATTAGCCGCTGCCTCACCGCACATACCTACGGGTATGCCTGCCTGAACCGCGTTCTCTATGATACTCTTGATAAGTCTGAGAACAGCAGGCTGGAACGGCGAGTAAAGATACCCCACATCGGAGTTACCTCTGTCACAAGCCATAGTGTAGCCTGTGAGGTCGTTTGTGCCTATAGAGAAGAAATCAGATTCTTTAGCCAACAGATCGGCTATAACGCCGGATGCCGAGGTCTCTGTCATAACACCTACGGGTATATCCTCATTGAACTCGATACCCGATGAGCGCAGATCGGATTTAGCCTCTTCAACAAGAGCCTTGCCCTCTCTGAGCTCCTCAACGGCAGTAATAAGCGGGAACATTATCCTGACGTCACCGAAAGCCGACGCTCTGAGTATAGCCTTGATCTGTGATTTGAACATATCTCTGTTCTTTAAACAATAACGAATAGCTCTGAATCCCATAAAGGGGTTTTCTTCTTTTTCAAGCCCGAGATAAGGGATCTCTTTATCACCGCCGATATCGAGAGTACGGATAATAAGTGGCTTGCCCTTGAGCACTACAGCGGCGGTCTTGTAAGCCTCAAACTGCTCGTCCTCGGTAGGCAGAGAGGTACGATCCATAAAGAGAAATTCGGTACGGAACAGACCTACGCCCTCTCCGTCCGCCTGCATCGCCTTAGCGGCGTCCTTAGGCGTGCCGATATTGCAGCAAAGCTCATATTCCTCACCCGACGCGGATACTGTCTTCTTGCCGCGATAAAGCTCGAGCTCACGTTTTTCTCTGAGAAAGTTGTCACGCTTTGCGGTATACTCGGCTATCTGCTCTTCGGTAGGAGCAGTTATGACGTCGCCGGTATTACCGTCTACTATGATCTGCTCACCGGAGCTGAGCTGTGACAAAGCGTTTGGAGCGCTGAGTACAGCGGGGATCTCCATAGCTCTTGCCAATATGGCCGAATGTGATGTCTGAGAACCCGTCTCGGTTATGATACCGACTATATTATCCTTTTTGATACCGGCAGTCATTGACGGAGTAAGCTCCTTGACTACAAGTACGGTACCGGCGGGAGCGTCGCTAATCTTGACCTCCTGTACGCCGAGCAGTATAGAAAGCAGACTGTCTCTGATATCCTTAACATCAGCCGCGCGCTGCATAGTAAGCTCATCGCCTGTAGCGGTAAACATATCTATGAACATCTGGCATATCTGTTCAACAGACGCCTCCGCGCACTGATGAGCCTTGATGAGATTTTCGATCTCACCTTTCATGAAGGGATCGCTGATTATCGCGATGTGACCCTCAAGGATCTCAGCTTCTTTGTCACCGGTAGACTTGCGTACCGCGTCAGCCTGTTCAAATGTATTGGCAGTAAACTGCTCTACCGCACTGTGAAAACGATCAAGCTCGGCGTCGATATCAGCTATTTCTTTGGCAACATATTCCAGCTTCTGTTCAACTACGAGCATTACTCTGCCGATACCGTAGCCTTCAGAAGCGCCTAAGCCTTTCAGCATTTATTTCACCTCGTTTATTAAAGATAGCCATCACGAGACGACAAAATACATCTCGTGATGGCATAATGTCAGTAATTATTCGCCGAAGCCGCTCTCGATCATAGCTACTGCCTCAGCCAATGCCGCCTCTTCGTCAGCGCCGCTGCAGACGACCTCTACCTCGTTGCCGCATTTGATGCAGGCAGCGATGATGTTCATAAGGCTCTTAGCGTTGACGTCCTTGCCGTTGACCTTGAGAGTGACATCACAGGCATACTTAGCCAGAGTGTTGGCGAAGGTTGAAGCAGGGCGCATATGAAAGCCCTGAGCGTTTACGATAGTTACTTTCTTTGATACCATATTTTACTCCTTTTAAACTGGGTAACAAGCGTTTTGTTTATAATATTATACTAAAATCAATCATGCCTTTTTAGCTTCTTTGTCGATGGGCTTCTTGAGCAGAGCGAGCATCAGCATACCGACTACGGATCCGATAACCAGAGCTAAGAAGTACATCAGAGGATTGCCGATGGTGGGCAGTACGAAGATACCGCCGTGAGGAGCCATCAGAGTGCAGCCGAACAGCGCTGACAGAGCGCCTGCGACAGCCGAACCCACGATACAGGACGGTATCACCTGCAACGGATGACCGGCAGCGTAAGGAATAGCGCCCTCAGTGATGAAGCTCAGACCCATAACGAAGTTTACGGGACCGTTCTTTCTCTCTTCGGCAGTCCATCTGCTCTTGAAGATAGTTGTGGAAAGAGCGATAGCGAGAGGAGGAACCATACCGCCGATCATAACAGCAGCCATGATCATGAAGGGACCTTCGTTGGTGCCCATAGCGCCGGAAGCTAACAGACCGGTAGCTGTAACATACGCAGCCTTGTTGAACGGACCACCCATGTCGATCGCCATCATGCCGGCGAGCAGCGCGCAAGCGGGTATTATCAGCGCGGGGTTAGCAGCCATTGCACCTACTCCCTTTATCAGCTGACCGTTGAGCCAACCTACAAACGGGTTGACGGCGCACATCATTACACCGACGATTCCCAGACCGCATAGCGGATAGATCAATACAGGTTTGATTCCGTCAAGCGCCTTGGGCAGATGATCGCAAGCTTTCATAAGAAGCTTAAGAAGCCAGCCTGCAAGAAAACCGGCAAGCAGCGCGCCTAAAAAGCCCGAAACGGTAGATTCATCTGTAAGATTAACGGCTTTGAGGATAAAGTCGAAAGCAGTTCCTTTAGCAGCCAAATAACCGCCGACAATACCGACAAGCAGACCGGGGCGATCGGCTATAGACATCGCGATAAATCCTGCTAAAACAGGAAGCATAAAGTCAAACGCAATACCTCCGATAGTCTTGAACCATGCGGATACCGGAGTACCTGTACCGAAATTGCCGTCCTGAGGAACGCCGCTGAGTCCGTCGATCAAGAAAGCAATAGCTATGAAAATGCCGCCTGCTACTACGAACGGAAGCATATGGCTGACACCGTTCATCAGGTGCTTATAGAGCTTTCTGCCAAAGCTCTCGCCTTCGCCGACAGAAGCGCTGCTGTCGGCCTTTTTATCACTGTGAAATACGGGAGCTTCTTTATTGACGATCTTATTGATAAGCTCTTCGGGCTTATGGATGCCGTCAGCTACCTTGGTTGAAAGTACGGGTTTGCCGTCAAAGCGAGCTGTCTCAACGTTCTTGTCAGCCGCAATGATAATGCCGTCACAAGCCGCGATTTCGGCAGCGGTGAGAACATTCTTAGCTCCGCCCGATCCGTTTGTCTCAACTTTGATCGAGATACCCATCGCGTCGCCTGCCTTTTGCAGAGCTTCGGCAGCCATGTAAGTATGAGCTATACCGGTAGGACAAGCTGTAACCGCAAGTACCTGATAACCGTCCTTCTTAACGGCGGGAGCAGCAGCCTCATCCGGGAACTGGGCAGACTCCTGCTTATCAATGATATCGAGGAACTCCTTAGGAGTCTTTGCAGCCTTGAGCTTAGCTGTGAAGTCTTCATGCATGAGCATCTGCATCAATCTCGCGAGCACCTCAAGATGCACGTCGCCGTCAAGTGTCGCTGCGATCATGAAGATGAGCTTGCAGGGAGCGCCGTCCGGAGAATCGTAATCAACACCTCCGGGAACAGTGATAGCAGACAGAGCGGGAGATTTAACTGCCGCGCTCTTCGCGTGCGGGATAGCTACCTCCATACCGATAGCGGTAGTACCCATCTCTTCGCGTTTGAGGATACCCTCTTTGTAAGCAGCTACATCTTTCAAGTTACCGCACTTATCATGCAGCGCAACCAGCTCGTCGATAGCCGCCATCTTTGAAGAAGCCGCGGAGCCGATCTTAATACCGTCAGCTTTCAACAAATCAGTAATACGCATAAATACTCTCCTTTCTTTAAAATATATTATTTATACATTACCGTTTACTATTTTATCTTAGCCAAGACCTCATCGATCTTAGCTCTTGTAGCCAAACCGGGCAGGAAGGACGTAGCGTTGCCGCATGCCGAGCCGAGCTTGAGCGCGTAGCCGTAGTCCTTAGTCTTCATATATCCCGCGATGAAGCCGGCAACCATCGAGTCACCCGCTCCGACGGTATTGACAACAGGCTCTTTGAGAGTGCCGCAAAAATGCTTTTCGCCGTTCTCATCTATCAGCATAGCGCCTCTGCGGCCGAGAGATACGATAACGTTACGGGCACCCATCTCCTGCAGCTTTCTGGCGTACTTCTCAACAGAAGCGTCATCATCAACTGTAGCGTGGAATATCTCTGATAATTCAAGCCTGTTAGGCTTGACAAGGAAGGGACGACACTTGAGAGAGTTTACGAGCAGAGTCTTAGTAGCGTCAACAACGATCATGATATCTTTATTCTGAACTCGCTCGAGCATCCTCTCATAAACATCATCGGGAAGGGTCTTGGGTATGCTGCCCGCCAGCACAAGCACGTCACCGTCACGGATATCATCGAGCTTAGTCATCAGCTGCGCAAGAGCCTCGTCGGGAATATCGGGACCCTGACCGTTGATCTCTGTCTCGCCGCCGGACTTGATCTTGATATTAATTCTGGTAAAGCCTTCGTTCAGCCTGATGAAATCAGTGCGTATACGGCTGTTTCGAATACCTTTTTCAAGAGCGTCGCCAGTAAAGCCCGCTATAAAGCCGAGAGCCGTACTGTCAAGATCCATCTCAGCTAAAACAAGCGATACGTTGATACCCTTTCCGCCGAAATAATATTCTTCCGAATCGGTACGGTTTGTAACATTGAACCGCATACTCGACATACGAACGATATAGTCAACGGACGGACTGAGAGTTACAGTGTAAATCATATCGTGACCTCCTTAACAATAGTAATATCACTGTATCTGTTATCGGGACAGGCATCAGTGATGATGCAACCCACTTTTAACGGAGCGAATGTGACAGCGCACACTTTACTGAATTTTGTATGATCGGCTACCACAAAGGTAAGGTAACTGTTCTGCACGGCAGTCTCTTTCATACGAGCCTCATCAATATCGGGAGTTGTGAACCCACAGTCTGTATCAATACCGTTAGTTCCCATAAAAGCCTTAGTAAAATTGAGTCCGGAAAGGCTCTTGATACCTGAAGCTCCTACAACAGCCTCGGTCAGAGGCTTGATCTTACCGCCGATAACATATGCGTTGAATCCTTTTTGAATAAGTCTTTGAGCATGGATGATGCCGTTAGTTACATAAGTAGCTTTTTTATTTGCTATAAAATCAACAAGTCTGAGGGTAGTAGTACCTGAGTCGATATATACAAAATCATCATCGTGGATGAGAGTTGAAGCGTATCTTGCTATCTCTGTCTTTTCAGCGCTCATGACCGACGCCCTGTTTGCGACACCGGTCTCAAAAACTCCGGAGCTTTGTCTAAGGGCTGTAGCGCCGCCGAAAACCTTATTCAGCTTACCCATATCCGACAGCGCGTTGAGGTCGCGCCTGATAGTAGACTCGGATATATTGAGCTGCTCTGAAAGCTCAGCTACAGTCACAGCTTTTCGCTCATCAAGGATGCTTAGAATAAGTTGATAACGTTCTTCTGAAAGCATCATTCTCACCTCTGTAACAATTATACCACTCAAGTAATCAAAGTCAAGCAAATCCAGTCATTTTCAGTCATAAAAAAGACGATTTGTTCAAATTAATTAAACTGCATTAATAATTTTAGTTATAATATACAATATTTCGCAGCGCCGTTTGATTGAGTTTGATTATTTAAAAGAAAAAGCGTCCGCTCAGACGAACAGACGCTCAACCATTAGTGTATTTTCTTTATCAAAGCCTGTTTACAGGCGAAAAACCGTTTTTCAAATCAAAGTTCATATTGTTTCTGAACTTAGTAGCGGTATTTGACGGATCAATATAACTGAAATTGATCTTGTTTAAGGTAGCGCAGTCAAACTCAACGGAAAAGACAGTTGCTTCCGAAAGTACAACGTGTACGATAGTCTCACTTACGGGGAGCAAAGCAAAGACATCTCGAGCGATCCTCAGTGCCATACTGCACACAAAATCCTGAAGCAAACTGTTGTATTCTCTGTCAGTAAGGCTTTGTCTCGCGTTTTCAAGAGCATCTTCGTTGATGACAAATTCTACCTCCATCTTGGATGGATTATCAGTACCGAATTGAAAATCCGAGCCGTAGTTCAACAGATCATCCAGAGGATTAACATCGGATATGACCTGCAGATAAGTATCTATATCACCGTTGAGCACTCCGGGAGCAGCAGTTCGCAGATACTCCCATGTATCAGCGTCATATCCGACGCTTTCCGCGGACTCTGATTCTGATATCTTCTTCCAGTCGATCTTTTCGTCCGAAGCGTTATGGATAGATTTCAGAGTATTGGCGTCTATCTGAACAGATCTGTGCTGTTTACCGGAAGATAACTCCTTGCGCTCGCTTTTCTTTTCGGTAGCTGCAGATTTCTCACTGAGAGCTTTTTTATCCGGATCTTTAGATGATGAAGCGGACTTTTTGCTCTTCTTCCCTATTGTCTTAGTTTTGACATAAGATACGCCCGTACCCGGTATGCCGACTGTGCCGGTCATCCTTCCGCTGGTATTGATAGAGCCTCTGAGTCCGGGCACGCCGGCGCTGACGCCTATTCCGCTTTTACTGATATTCAGACGGACACCGGGCAGCAGTGATATTGTTTTTCTGAATCTGAGTCCCATTGTTATTCCTCCTCTGATTTCTTCAACTTCAATATAACATACTAAACGTTAGTTTGCAATATTGATTTAACTAAAAGATGAAGCCTCTGCGTTATACAGAGGCTTCAATGCTTAACGATGTGTAATTATCATTGAGCGGGAACAAACGGCAGTTCATCGCCGTATTCATCACCTGCGACTACTATAGACTCCCAAGTATCGCCCTTATCCTTTGATCCGCTGCCAGAACCCGAAGAACCCGATCCGGAGGATTTGGAGGAACCGGATGATCCGGAACCGCTTGACTTAGATGAACCGGATGAACCCGAACCGGTAGTTTTGGATGATCCCGATGAACTTGATCCGGATGACTTGGATGAACCCGATGACGAATCGCCTGCGCTGTCAGAATCATCGGTGTCCTTTACGATAGCGCCCTCTCCCTCATCAGCTTTCACAATAGGCAGCTCTCCCTCATCTTTGTAAGCTGTGGGAGAATTATTGTTTTTTTCGGAAGCAGCGGTATTCTGCTTAGACGAGGAACCTTTTTGTTCTGACACGGAGGTAGCCGACTGTGAAGGAGCAGAGCTATCTCCGGTCGCGTCGTCTTTGTTTTTCGATCCGCATCCGCATAACACCGATGCAGCAAATACAATTAATAATAATATCGCCGATAATCTTTTCAAAACTAAATCACCTGAGTTATTAGAGTATTTTTTTAGCGCTGAGCGAATAGGTATACATCGCATTCATAACGTCCTTAAAGCTGTCGGAGTATTCTCCCGCTACAACGGCATTATAATAATTCGCGGCGCTGTATTTCAGTTCGGAAACAATTTCCACACCGTTACTGAATGTTATATCGTTTACATCAAAGATCTTTTTAGCAACAACGCCCTTGATCTCTATATACTTATAACCGGCAGCTGTGCTGTCCTTAAACTCAAGAACCGAATCACCGAGTGTAGCTGTCGTAGCGGCAAATACATCTTCGTCTGTAATCCGGAAGTACAGTCTAATGGTAACAGCTGAATCAGTAGACAACGAAGCGCCGTAATACTTGATACCGAACTTACTGCTGTCAAGATCGTTTATGTCGGTTTCGTCTGTGGGAGCCGGTGAATCTGTAGTTCTCTGCCAGCTTTCATCCACCACAGATATGTAGTCACCGGCTAAGTCGGCGTCATCACCCGTGTTCTTATAACCGAACTGTATCTGAACAGCGTTGCCGTAATCAAGCATATCGCAAAGGAGCCGGAGAAGGTCTTTTCTGTCAGCGTATTGTGTTGCTGCATGATTAGCGTAGTCAACGACTCTGTAAGAATCTGTTATGATAACGTTGCCCTCATTATCCGTAACAGTCATAGTAACTACGTCTGTCATAGAGCGCGCCGCGACATAACAGGTAGCCATGCAGTTAGCTCTTGTAGACTTGGTGGTTGGCGCAACGAGCTTGGTTATGGATGTCTTATGATAATCACCTGTGCCCCATGTGAAGGTGACTACGGCTGAATCGCGATCAATATACTCCGGAACATAGAGATAGAAGTTGATACCTATCTCATCCTTCAAGCTGATCGCGTATCCTATCTTTTCGGGGATGATCTCGGTAGAATCAAAGTTTGCAGTGTATGTCACATCGCCGTTCACCGCCGTTATCTCGGGCGACCATATCCCGTTGAAGGTATAGGTGTACTGAGATGTTGCAGACTTTGTAGGTGTCTCTCCGTCATAGACAGGGGTCTCGCCGTAATTGACCTGTTCTCTCTTTAATACATCTCCGTTACCGTCGAGCCAAGTGACCGTATACTTATTTACGGTAGAATCAAACTGAGCTGTATAAACAGCGTCAGCCGCAGCTGCTTTAACAGTCGGCGTCCAAGTGTTATTGAATGTATAACTATACTGTGCGGTAGCGGTCTTAGTAGGAGTCGATCCCTTATAAGACGGCGTCTGACCATGTGTTACGGTATCGGTCTTTAAGGTGTTGCCATCTCCGTCTTTCCATGTAATATTATACTGAGTAACGTTCACCGCGTAGAAGTAACCCTCATGCCAATCCGCGTTACCGTCGCCGTTGGGTCTGAAATAGATATCATAAGTACCATCCGAGGCTATCGTATAATCGTTATCCATTCCGTCGGGATACCAAGCATCGTCGCTTGAATATACCTTGATACTATCAGTGGCGCTCAAATCTTTCGCGCTGAGTTTATACTCTTCATTCTTAGAGTCATTCTTGATCGGAACTAATACAGAAGCACCGGTTGTTTCCCAATAAGTCATTGTTCCTACAAGATAATATGTCGGAACCGCGTGCACTTTATACTTAGCGGTTTCTTCGGCGTCCTTTTCATTGAGGACAGCCCAATGAGCGCCGTCCTTTATACCTGATTCGATATTAACTGTTTGTTTTGCATTTGAAGACGCTCCGTTGGTAAAGATAATACCTTCTGCTGACTCCGGGATAGATGCAGTACAGATGAACTTGTCGTCATCCGCGGTCATGGCGACGCCGGGCCAAGTGTTATTGCCGCCGTTGCCCCAGTAATAGACGTACACTTTATCCCAGCCGACAACATTAGTCGCTTTGATGCTGATAGTATCCACGGCTTTTTCGGTAAAGGTAGCTGTATAGGTCGCTTCACCTGTAACTGCCGTCAATTCTTTATCCCAACCGTTAAAGGTAAAGGATTTTGTCAGGGTAGAAGGCTTCACGGGAGGCTCGCCGGTATACTCCGGAACCGTTCCGTACTCGACCTCTGAGCTTTGAAGCTCTGTACCGTCATAGTTCTTAAAGGTAACCGCGTACTTATTGAGAGTCTGATCAAACTGCGCGATATATGTCGTATCTCTGTCAGCAGCGACAAGAGGCGGATCCCATGTATTATTGAATGTATAGCTGTACTGAGCGGTAGCGGTCTTGGTAGGTGTCGAACCTGTATAATGCGGGGTTACACCTTCAATACACGGCTCACTACTTAGAGTGTTGCCGTCGCCGTCTTTCCAGATAATTGTAAATGTATTAGTATTAGTGGTAAATCTCGCTATATATGTTGTATCGTCTGTGATAACGGTCTCGTCTGTGATCAAAGGCGACCATCCGCTGAACTGATATGTTGTAGAGCCGTCAGCGTCTCTTGTCGGAGTATCACCGTTGTATGACGGATAAGAACCATATGCGACGTTCTCATCGGTCTCAAGTACCGTGCCGTCATAGTTCTTCCAAGTTACGGTGAATGTACGGGCAGTCTCGGTGTACTGTGCCGTGTAAGTTGTATCGACTGTAACTGCCGCGGGAGTGGGAGACCATCCGCTGAAGGTGTAAGTCGTCTGAGCGGATGACTCTCTTGTAGGAGTATCCCCGGAATATACCGGAGTAGAACCGTAAGCTACGGTATCGGTAGCAAGAGTTGTACCGTCATAGTTCTTCCATGTTACGGTACAGGGAGTAGCGTTGACAGCTTTGATATATCCGTTATGCCAACCGCTGCCGCCGTCAGCGTTAGGACGGAAATATATATCATATGTACCGGCGGCGGTGATAGAAAAGTCATTATTAGTACCGTCGGGATACCATGTTTCTTTACTGTCATGCACTTTCATAGTGGAATTAGCGGGGATAGTGACAGATGACAGCTTATACTCAACATAATTGGTTTCGGATGTATTGAGAGTAAACGCGTAAGAACCGTTATTGCTCCAACTGTTCATACTTCCGACAAGATAATAAGTCGGACCGGATTCTGCCAAATACTTTCCTTCTCCGTCGGTCGTAGTTGTAACTACCCACTGCGCATTATTCTGTATGCCTGATTGTATGTTAGCAGTCTGCAGAGAACCGTTATTAAATATAACACCGGTAGCGTCGCTCGGGATCTGACCCTTAAATACGGTTCCTCCCTGAGACATCGCGGTACCGGGCCAGTTTGCAGATGATTTGCTGCCCCAGTAATAAACATTCATCTCACTCCAACTGTTCTTGTTGGCGGCGTAAACAGTAAAAGTATCAGCGGACTCTGTAGGATCGGTAGAACTTGTCGGAGTTGTCGAAGAAGTCGGCGTTGTTGCTGTGGTAGGATCGGCAGAGCCGTACACGCTCCATTTGTCAGATGCTACATTATATAAGTTTGTTCCGGTATCGGGAGAGAGATCTTCGGTCTGATCCTTTTTGTTATCCCAGTTATTAGCGGTACTCGAACCGTCCATACGACAGAAAATGACGTTGGTCCACTCGCCTGAGGGAACACTGCCGGAGTAATAATTGTTGCCAATTGACGACATACTTGCCCACGCCTCTGCTCCGGTAAGGCTGTTAAAGAAGTACATCGCGTAACGACCGCCGCTCTGTATCCAAGCGGGACTGGGTCTGAGGTACAGCGGAGACTCGGTGATATAATCAAAAGCCGCATCATCCGCGTTATAAACTACAGCTACACCGGTAGAACCGACAGTACCGGTGATCTTTCCGTTAGCTACGGTAAACGTGTTATTTGTTATCTGATCGGTATAAGTACCGCTCTTCATCTGATTAGCAGTCAGGTTCACCGATCCGCCGCCGTCGAGCTTAGAGATGACAACACCCTTATTGCCGCGCTCTATATAAGCGGTATTACCGGAAGAAGCGAGGTATTCGGAGGTACCCTCAAAGTGATTCTTAAACTTGTTGACTTCCGCAACTGCGGCAGACTTCCAGTTAGTGTCTGTGCTTGCCGCGCCCATAGTATCATTGGGACGAGCAAAGAAAAGCGCGGTAGAATCTGCTCTCGCGCCGACTATCGCCCACGCTTTGTTAAGCACTTCGGAAGTAACGCTCTTTGTATTGCCGAAATACGCGGAGCCCGAGTTACCCATATAAGTATCGTGCGACTCTACCCACAGAACGCTCTTGTCGGCATCAGCGCCCTTGATATATGAACCATCGGCTAACTCGGAAGCGGCTGACCAGTATGCCTTATCAAGAGCGCGGTCGCCGGTCTGGTTGTCGGTAACAGCCATATATGTTGTATAGTTGGAAATAGGGAAGTTAGGTCCCGCAGAGCCGAGTATCTCTCCGTAGTAGAAGGGAGCGTCAACACCCTTCCCTTCGGCGTAGGACGTAGCATCGCCGAGAACATTAGGCCAGAAGTTGCTTCTGAAATTAGAAGCATCGGTAGGCAATTCGATATGCTTTGCCGCGTCAAAGCGGAAGCCGTCTACTCCACAGTCGATACATTCCTTTAACAGAGAGAGAGCACTTTGCTGTACGATACTGTTGCCGGTGTTAAGATCGGGCATACCGAGGTGATACTGCGTGATATTATAGCGGCTGTCATCGTTTACACGGATATTATTTGTGTGATAACAGGATGCATTTTTCAATTGAGTCTCAACAGCCGAATTGACATAGCTGTAGGTACCACCGTCGGTTCCGTTATTTGCGACATGATTAGCTACAACATCTACGATGACCTTGATACCGTAATTTTCAGCCTCGGTACACAGCGAAGTAAGTTGTGCTTTAGTACCCAGCCAGGTGTTGTTACTGTCAGCGACAGAAAAGCCGAGAGGCTGATAGAGCTTCCACCACTGATTAACGCCGTCTGTCCATGAAGAGTTGTAATCCTTAGGCGCCTGGACCGGTGACGTCTGCACAGCGGTATAGCCTGCTTTGGCTATATCGGGCAAAGCCGCTTTGATGTTGTTGTAAGACCAGTCAAAGCAGTGCAATATAGCTCCGCCCTGTACTGTTTCCTGAGCATATGTCTCATACGTCGAAGCGGCTGATGCGGGTACGATCGCGACCGTGCCGAGTGATATGAGCATACAGAACGTCAGGAATAAGCTGATGATTTTTTTCATGTGTGATCACTCCTTGTTAAGTCAGTACTGTAATACCTAATCGGAGAGTGCTTTGGTAGAATCAGTTACAGCTTATTTTTTTGTGCTGTCAGTTAAGCCTTATGACAGCTACTATCATCATTATTCTACAATATCATAATTATTCAGTCAAGAAAAACTTGTATATATTGATCAATTTTCACATAACCGTCACATTACTATTTATCAATACAGCATTAAAAATCCGTCCCCGAAAACCGGGAACGGATAAGTATCATCATTAGTAGATATTATCATGTGTTGCCTTCGAGCTTATTCAACGGCTTAATGGCTTTTGCGATCAGCAGAGCCGCGATCCCGCAAAGAGCTCCGAGCAGTAATCCGCAAAGAACGTCTGTAGGATAATGTACATAAAGATACAACCTTGAGAACGCGATACATACAGCAAGAGCCAAAACACAGTAGCCTAAGGTCCTCTTCTTAACTAACAGAACAGTAGTGACCGCAGCCGCTAATGTGCTGTGTGTAGATGGAAAGCTCGGACCGGAAGGTTGTTTTATCAACAGCTGTATATCGGTGTTGACGGTAAACGGTCTCGGACGTTGAACGATATTCTTGAGCAGCACATCTCCGCTCAGGAATCCGATAGCAAGCGCCATAAGCACTACGATTCCGACAACACGGGTCTTTTTGATACAAGTAAGCACGATGCCCAACGCTATCCATATGATCCCCGATGTGGTGATATAGCTCAGCGCAACAGTCAAAAAATCAAGGAAACCGCATTTCAAAGACTGCTGAATAGCGTTAAGAACAGATAAATCAAAATTTTGTATGGCTTCCATACCTCTCCCCTTTTTTATGCGACAATATTTTAATTTAATGCTCCAACTGTACAAAGCTACGCAACTAACGATCACATAACTTAAACAGTTTATCAGACGATTATCGACTTATTATATTATAACTGTTTTTGCGGGATAGTCAACATGGATTTTATATTTTCGGTACTTTATTTCCGCATTTTCGACATTCAGTGAATACTATTGGCAGAGGAAGAATATCTCGATAAATGCGAACAACGGGGACGACTAACGTGTCATCCCCGTTGATGAGAATAAAGAATACTATTTAGCTCTCGGATAAGGCAATTGATACGATAGAAGACCGGCTGGATTATAAGGAACGGAAATGTGGTCATTGGCATATCGACAAGAAAATCGACAGACTCACCTTCCTCATGGACGGGTTTGAGTCATGAAGCATTAAAAATCCAGTGCATCATTAAGGAGAACTATTAATGGAATCCAAAAGAATCATCCGGCACAACTTCATGGAGAGTTAAAAACAAAGTTTGAGTTCCCGGATTATTATGGCGAAAATTGGGATGCTCTTTGGGATTGCTTGGATGGCTGGTATGAAAATGTATGTAGCAATTCGCACCTACGCTTACTTTGTGAGCACGCTCGCCTTCGAATCCGCTTATCACTAATGCACGGTACAAATGAAAAAGACGGTAGGTATCTTGCGATACTTACCGTCTTTTTCAATGGTGGAGATAAGCGGATTCGAACCGCTGACCTCTTGAATGCGAACCAAGCGCTCTCCCGACTCACGCGCTTACGCACCCCCGTATTTTTTATAAGTACCAATCCACACATTCAATTTATCGGTAATCTCCGTTTATAATGAAATCATCAAACAAAACGAAGATAAGCTACCCGCAAAAGAGCGCAAGAGATAATAAAATCAGAATTAATTTACATATAAGTACAGCCTGATGATTTCAGATAAAGTCATCAGGCTGTTGTTAGTTATTTAAGATTCAATGACCTCGCCCAATCTCTGATGGAACTCTCGTCATCGTTTTCGGGGAAGCGCATGCCATCCTGCCATGTACCTGTTCCGGCCATCTGAGCGAGCTTGCTGCCGCTGTCGCCGATACCGTCGCTGGTCGAGGTGCAGAACGGAATGACCGTTTTGCCGGAGAAGTCGTTACCTTTGACAAAGCTGTTGACCGGCCATGCCGCCTCGCGCCACCAGAGCGGATAGCCGAACAGGACAGTGTCATAGCTTTCCCAATCGGAAACCTTGATCGAGGTGAGCTCGGTGTTCTGTAAAGAGGGATCGTTATGCTCTTTTATAACTCGGCTGTTCTCGTCGCGCCAGTTCAGATCGTCATCGGTGTAAGGGGTTGTCGGCACAAGCTCAAACAGCTCGGAGCCGGTTTCATTGGCTACCAGCTCTGCGACGCGCTTTGTGTTGCCCGAGCCGGAGAAATAGATGACGATTGATTTTTTACCGCCTGTGGTATTCTCCGCCGAGGTTGCCGAGCTTGCAGCGGACGCAGTTGTTGCGCTTTCGGTTGAAGTCTGTTTTTGATTGGCTGTGTTGCTATTCGCGCACGCAGCGAGTGAGAACAGGAGTACGAATGCCAGTACGATGTCAATAGTTTTTTTGAATTTCATTATCATTACCTCCGATTTATCTTTTGATGTTATTCGGTTCGTATATCAGCCATACGCCATCGGGATGAATACACTTTGCTTCTTTCAAAGTGAAGCTGACAGGAACACCGTCCGCCATAAAGGAGGATCGGTCAAAGGTGGTCGCGGTATCGCGCAGACCGTCTGTTACCGGAGCGAGTAAAAGACTGAGTTCATCAATACAGCCTGCCTGTAAGAATGACCAGTTGATTGCACCGCCGCCCGAGAGCATGACGGAATTGATTGAGAACAAATCTTTCAGCTTTTTCAGAGCAAGTGGAATGTCCAGTTTGGCTTTGCCTGCGAAAATATAAGAAATACGATTCTCACGCAAGTGTGCGATATAATTATCGCCGACACTTTCCGTCAGCACCTGAATAACATGATAGCT
>CACYSI010000027.1 GCA_902776975.1 uncultured Ruminococcus sp. | reverse complement strand
GTTTAATATCGCGTTTTGTCATACCCTCGGGCGGGTCGTTTAAATACTTTTGTCTGAGTTCCAGAAGCTGTTGTTTATCCATGTGTACACCTCCGTGTGGTGATGAAAACATCATAGCACAAGAGGAGGGAAAAGTTAAGAGGGAAAAACGGATTTGTAGGTTGGGTTTCTTCAGTGTTCGCAAATCGTTGTAACAATGATTCCTGATAAGTCTTATTCAGAAAGTTTTGCTTTTGGTATCTATTTGATATGTAAAAGAAATGAAGGAAAAATCAGTTTGGAAGGTGATACAATGAGAACAAATGACTGCGCGACAACAAATAAAGGTATGATGCTCATATATTGCTGCAGTTTCACATAATCATGTATGGGTGATTTGCAGTGAAAACAAAGATTATCTATGAACCGATTCCTAAGGCAACAGAGAATTATGAGTTTAGTCAAATGCTTCAAAAAGCTTTACTCCTATCAATTAAAGAAAAAGGCTTAATCAATCACACACAGTATTGCGAGTGTCTTAAGAAAGTAAAATAATATGTTGGTTTCTCTAGTATTTAATCGTTTAGGGATAGACTTATTACCTTTTTTAGATATAATGTTTGTCAGCAAAAACGAAAGGAATGAGTATTAATGAAAGAATCATTAGTCAGCGATGTCAAAAAGGTCGCCGCTTACTGCAGAGTCTCTACGGATAGTCTTGACCAAGCAAATTCGCTTGAGAGCCAACAGCGATACTTCAATGAGTTTATACGTCGAAATCCTTTATGGGAACTTTACGAGATCTATGTGGATGAAGGCATCTCAGGTACAAACACAAAAAAGAGAAAAGCCTTTAATAAGATGATATCAGATGCTCATGAACATAAATTTGATATGATCGTCACAAAGGAAATATCCAGATTCGCCAGAAACACACTGGATAGCATTGGTTATACAAGAGAGCTGAAAAGCATAGGAATCGGCGTTTATTTCATGAATGACAATATCAACACGCTTGATGCTGACGCGGAGCTTAGACTGACGATCATGTCCTCTATCTCACAAGAAGAAAGCCGTAAGACTTCCGAGAGATGCAAATGGGGTCAGAGAAGAATGATGGAACAAGGCGTGGTGTTCGGAAGAGACATGCTGGGATACGATGTGCGCAACGGAAAACTGTATATCAACGAAGAAGGCGCTGAAATCGTTCGGCGCATTTTTCATATGTATCTGGATGAGGGAAAAGGCGCTCACGTTATCGCTAATCAATTACGCGAAGAAGGTGTTCAAACTTCCCGATATATGAAAGACTGGTCATATACCGTGATTATGAGATTGCTGAAAAATGAGAAGTATTGCGGCGATCTTGTCCAGCAAAAAACATTCACACCGGATTATCTCACACATTCGAAGAAAAGGAACAAAGGTGAGATCGACTATGTTGTAATAAAAGACCACCATGAACCGATCGTATCAAGAGAGGTATTTGAAGCGGTACAAGAGGAGATTACCCGCAGAAAGAACCTATGTAAAGCAGAAGAAAGCTGCTATTCTAATCGCTATGCGATGTCAGGTAAAATAAGGTGTGGGGAATGTGGCGGAAGATTCACACATACGATAAGAAGACGAGGCAATGACAAAAAGCACTACGAAAACTGGTCTTGCATAGATAAAATAAGGTATGGAAGCTCCGGGAAAGACAAGAAAAATGAAAAATTCGGATGTGACAACGTAAACATTCAGTATCAAGATCTCAAAGAAATCTTAACACATATCGTATGTGATATTATGCGTGATAAGAGCGATATAGCTGATCAAGTAATCGGTATAGTTAGTTCAGTATTAAAGAGCAGTATGGAAAACAGTCGGGTTTCATATTATGAAAGACAGTCAGAAACCATAGAAAAAAAGAAGCAGAAGCTCCTTGATATGTGCTTGTCCGGTGATATCGAAACAGACGAGTACAAAAAAGGCTTTGAAAGGCTGAATAACGAGTACAAAGAAACAAATAAAAAACTGAAAGATGAAAAGGAGAGACATTCCCTTGCTGAGAATCAATCAAGCATCATTGAAAGCATAAGGGAGTACATCCAAGGTATCGTCGTAAACGGCTGTTGGGACGAAATATTCTATGGAAATCTGGTTGAAAAAATAGAGGTTTTCAACGATAGATCGCTCAACATACACCTGAATTTGATGCCGAAGACCTGTTGTGCAAAAGTACTAAAAGGAAAGGAGATTAATGAACAAAACGCACAAGAATTAAGGGCAAAAAGTGCGTTTTGTACATATAGAGGATCGTCAGTACCTATATCTGTCAGCGTAGCTTTAAGCTCGGGCAGAGGCATGGCAAATCTCTGAGACAGATATCTCAGCGAGGCTCCCAACTCACCGTCGGGACCGCCGTACTGGGTTATTATCAGCTTGGCGAGAGCGGGGTTGGGGTTCTTGATCTTAACAGGGTACTGTAATTGCTTTTCATATACAAACATATTATACCTCCGTATCCCACGGCCACGGGTCTTTGACCCATGCCCAGCTGTTGGCGGCGTTCTCATCCTTGGTCAGAGGTCCGTATCTGTCCTCATACTTCTTGACAAGAGGCTCGAGCTGCGACATATACTCGCGGCTCTTGTTCAGAGTCTGAGTATCGGCGGGATGTGTGTCGAGGAAGAGGTCGATATCGGTCACGGCGAATTTGAGCGTACCGATCTTTTTTAACAGCATTTCTCTCTCACTCATCGTCGTTACCTCCGCATCTGCTGCCGTAAAACGGCTTGTGGAGCGCCTTGAAGAGCGTTCCGTTCTCATATCCGAGAGCCGCCTTGCACATCTCGGGTGAGTACGGCTGATAGGGCACATACGCCATAGCCTCGGTGGTGTCCTTAGGCAGTGGTGAGATACCGTACTCAGCCATTTTTGTCTTGTTATCCATGGACTGATCTCCTTATACGCGATTGTGGCATCCATACGGACGTCACCGCAGCGCATATCCGCAAAAGCGGTATACGCTACAGTACATATTATTCTGATTTTAATAATACGTTACGGAATTAACTTCTGTGTAAGTATCGGTTGAGATTGTCACAGGGCTAAAGCCCTTCGCAATGACTGATTTTAAGCGATTGAGATTGCCGCAGGGCTAAAGCCATTCGCAATGCATGTTTTTATAAAAATCTGTTACGCGTATTGCAGTCTTTATCGTGATGTGCTAAAATATAATCGGTGATAAATATGATTATTGATACTCATGTACACATCGGCAAATCTCTTGACTTTGATCTCAAGCCCGAGGACGTCATCTACTCAATGCAGAAGTACGATATCTCGTTTTCGCTGGTATCGAATATCGAAGGAGCTGAGTTCGATCATCTCGGCAATCCGATACCGGCCGAGCTTCAGAAGTCACAGAACGAGATCTTCAAAGAGACTCTCGACTTCGCGGCGAGATATCCCGAGCGCATAGGCGTACTGCCGTGGCTCAAGATCGCCTCAGAGACTCCCGACGACGAGTTCGTCAGGCTGATAGAGGAGAACAGAGCGCTGGTCTACGGACTAAAGCTGCATCCGTTCCACTCGCGCACGGCTCCCGATGATCCCAAGATGGAGCCTATATACGAGCTTGCCGAGAGGTTCTCTCTGCCCGTAGTATCGCATACAGGCGGCTGTGAGGAGGCTCGCTCTGTGCGTCTGTACAACGCCGCCAAGGCGCATCCGTACATTGATTTTGTGATGGTGCACATGGATCTCGGCACAGACAACAGCGAGGCTATAGACCTGCTGGGCAAGGCTGACAACCTCTACGGCGATACGACCTGGGTGCCTGTCAGAAGCACTCTGAGAGCCGCCAACAGATGGGGGAGCGGACGCGTAATGTTCGGCTCGGATAACCCCATAGACGGCAGAGATACCTATCTGCACAACCGTACAGGCGATCGCTCGCTGTATCAGGAGTACTTCTATGAGCTGAGAGCCGTGATGAATCCGTGGGCGTACGACAACATCATGTACCGCAACGCCGCGCGTATCTTCGGCATCAAGCTGCTTTGATATTTTGTTTGACCGGCTGATACCCGTATCCACACGAGTGTCAGCCCTCACTATGATTGTTTAATAAAGAGGAATTTTATGTTCAGAAGGATAACAGAAAATGACTGGGAGCTGTACCGCAAGTATGCAGACGCGTTCTATCATACCGACGCCGTCAACGCTCCCGTACCTACCGAGAACTACCGCGTGACCTTTGACGAGATGATGAAGAGCGATACCTATGTCAGAGGCTACATCTTTGAGTATGAGTCCGTGCCGTGCGGCTTCGCGCTGCTGTCCAAGACCTTCTCTCAGGAGGCGGGAGGTATCTCGATAACCATAGAGGAGATATACATAGAGCCGGAGTACCGCTCTAAGGGGCTGGCTACAGAGTTCTTTGAGTGGCTCAAGAGCGAGTCTTGCGCTATGCGCCTGCGCCTTGAGGTAGAGGACTATAACAAGGGCGCCATGAGGCTGTATGAGCGCATGGGCTTTGAGCTGCTGCCGTACCTGCAGATGGTGATAGATAAGCAGAGGACAGTTGGTAGTTAGTGGTTAGTAGTTAGTAGTTGGTAGTTAGTGGATATTGATTATCATAGCCTTCCGCCAATCAACCACCAACCAACAACCACCAACTAATAACTAACTTAACAAATTGTTAAAATTTACTTAAAAAAACCTTAATACCCGTTTCAAACTGCTTTCACATAAAGGTACTATGATATAAGCGTACTAAGGAAGAGGATAAATCCCCACAGTACCGCAGAAACTAAATGCGAATATGCAAGGAGGCACCATCATGAATGAAGAATACCTGAACAACATCACACCCGAGAGCGATACAGATAAAAACGTGTCAAGCTACACTCCCGAGCCGATACAGAGCGCTGACGCTGATTTTTCGGCGGACACAGTATCAGACACCGCGGAGCTTACGGCTCCGAACGCCGATCACTCGGCAGACACGGCGGAAAGCTCTCAGACTTCGTTTGCTCCCGAGGCGGACGCCGATCTCGGTTCCAACAGCGATCAGACCGCGTACGGCTCTCAGACTGCCGCTCCCGACTATGATCTCTCAGCCTTCGCCGAGAAGCCCGACCGGCCTGTAGAAGAGGCTCAGCCTCAGGCTCTGACTCAGACACAGCCCGACAGAGCATATGAGGATGTGTACTCGAACTCAACGCCTCAGACACAGCCTCAACAGCCACAGTATACACAGTATACAAATCCCTACGCGAACGGCGCTCAGAACTACGGTCAGAATCCCTATAACTCACAGCCTTATCAGAGCCGACAGAGCTACAACGACGGCTACTATCACCGCAGCTTCGCGGATGATAAATCCGGCAACAACATCAACTATACAGCCCCTCGATACTCTCAGCCTGTGCAGAACATCCCTCAGCAAGCTCAGCAGACCGTTCAAAATCCCCCAAAAAAGGAGAAAAAATCCGGCGGACTGTCTAAGGGCGGCATAGCGATACTGCTGGTGGTATGCGTGCTCATATCCGGCATGGCGGGCTTCGGCGGCAGCATGATCGCCAATAATATAAACGCCTCTAAGAACACTCAGGCGTCGGATACAATGATAATCCACAAGGTAGATACAGAGGTCCAGTCGGCTACGGACGGCGCTCTGGTAGACAAGACCACTGCCGAGATATCCTCTGAGGTAGCCGATACCGTGGTAGAGATCACCACCGAGGTCATGCAGACCAACTCCTTCTACGGTCAGTATATCGCTCAGGGCGCGGGCTCGGGCGTAATCATCAGCGAGGACGGCTATATCATCACCAACAACCATGTCATTGACGGCGCGTCGTCCATCAAGGTCACTACACGCGACGGCGACAGCTATGACGCTAAGCTCATCGGCGCAGACTCAGAGGTCGATATCGCAGTGCTCAAGATCGAAGCCACAGGCCTCAAGGCAGCTGTGTTCGGCGACTCATCCAAGCTCAATGTAGGCTCTAAGTCTGTCATCATCGGCAACCCGCTGGGTACGCTGGGCGGCTCTGTAACGGAGGGCATAATCTCGGCTCTCGACCGCTCTATCGTCATTGACGGCAAGACCATGCACCTAATGCAGACAGACGCCGCTGTCAACCCGGGTAACTCCGGCGGCGGTATGTTCAACGGTCAGGGCGAGCTTACGGGCATCGTGGTAGCCAAGTCATCATCCACATCCTCCGAGAGCATAGACAACATCGGCTTCGTCATACCCATCAACACCGTGCTCGATATTCTCGGCGACCTTAAGGACTACGGCTATGTCAGAGGCAGAGCCGACACAGGCATGAGCTTCATCGACCTGACTAACCAGATGTACGCGTACTACTACTACGGAAACAGCGCGTCCGGCGTATATATCAGCTCGGTAGAGAGCGGCTCCAACGCTGAGCAGGCGGGCTTCCGCGCCGGCGACCGCGTTATCTCGGCGGACGGTCACGATATCACCGCCGCAAGCGAGATAGATACTCTGCTCTCTGAGAAGTCGGTAGGGGACAAGATCACCTTTGAGCTTGAGCGTAACGGCAGCAAGGGTACTCTCGAGCTGACCCTCGAGGAGCGCAAGCCCAAGAGCAGCTCATCATCATCCTCAAGCTCCAACAACAACAGCCCCAAGAGCAGAAGCCCCTTTGACGGATTGTGGTGATCTTTTGTAAGGTAGTGGCGTGACGTGCTTTTCTGCTACCTCCAAAGTTAATAGTATAATTAAAGCCCTGACCGAAGTCAGGGCTTTTAATATTCTATTAACCGTTAATTAGTCTTCCTCCGTCTTAAGCGCTTTGAGGATCATGTTAGCGCACATATAGACGTTGCCGCCGCCGAGGGTGATGACCAGGTCGCCGTCCTTGGCGTTCTGCTTAATGTACTCGGTGATCTCCTCAAAGGTATCTATGCACACGCTGCCGTCCACCTTAGCGCCGAGGTCGGTGTTGTAGATGTTGTAGGTGTTTGTCTCGCGCACGGGCAGTATCTCTGAGATTATCGCCACATCGGGTATGCTCAGAGCCTTAGCGAAGTCATCCAGCAGCAGAGCGGTACGGGAGAAGGTGTGCGGCTGAAATACCGCCCAAACCTTGTTGAAGCCCATTTCCATAGCTGAGCTGAGTGTCGCGGTAAGCTCTGTGGGATGGTGAGCGAAGTCATCCGCTACGGTGACGCCGCCCGGAGCTCCGAGTATCTCAAAGCGTCTGTGAACACCCGTGAACTTGCCGAGGTTCTCGGCTATCTGCTCGGGAGTCGCGCCGAGATAATGCGCGCAGGCAGCCGCCGCTAAGGCATTGTAGATATTATGTCTGCCGGGCACCATGAGGTCTATCTCGCACAGCTTCTCGCCCTTATGCATGAGATCGAACTTCTTGTACGCGCCCTTGATATCTCTCATATTCACGGCATAATAGTCGTTGGTCTTACGAAAGCCGAAGGTCAGCATCGGTATCTCTACGTCCTCTACGGCGTCGAGGATATTCTCATCATCGCCGTTGTAGATGATCAGACCGGTGGTGAGGTGACAGAACTTGTTGAAGCTCTTTTTGATGTTGTCGAGAGTCTTGAAGTAGTCGAGGTGATCCGCGTCGATGTTGGTGATGACCGAGATATACGGATTGAGCTCGAGGAAGGTGTCTACATACTCGCAAGCCTCGCATACTATGATGTCGCTCTGACCCACATAGCTGTTGCCGCCGATATATGGCAGCTTGCCGCCGATGACAGCCGAGGGATCAAAGCCCGCGCCTATGAGCAGCTGACTGAGCATGGCTGTAGTGGAGGTCTTGCCGTGGGTGCCCGCTACGGCTATACTTCGCTTGTATCTGCGAGTCACTATGCCCAGCATTACCGAGCGCTCTATGGCGGGGATGCCCTGCTCACGGGCAGCCGTCAGCTCGGGGTTATCCTTCTTCACCGCGGCGGTGTATACCACCAGCTCAGCGCCCTCGATGTTCTCGGCTCTGTGACCCATGTATACGGGTATGCCGTAGCCGCGGATGCGGTCGAGAGTCTCGCCCTCGTTGCAGTCTGAGCCGCTCAGCTCAAAGCCCTCGCTGTGCAGTATCTCGGCGAGCGGGCACATACCCGATCCGCCTATGCCGATGAAGTGTATTCTCTTGATATTATCTAAAAGATGATCCTTGTTCATATAGTACCCCTCAGTATTATGTAAAGATAAAAGAATATGTAAAGCTAAAAGCAGTATATGCGGCTCGTATCTATTGTTTACCGGAAGTGAGCCGATATTCTGTCCGTAACTTATATAATACCACTTTTATACACAAAGTGCAATAGCTTGACAAAATTGTAATTATAATGTCATATAAGAAAAATAATACCATAGCTAAATGATAGTATTTATTTGACAGAAGAATGTTTTGAAGAGAGACAGAATGAAAAAGCCTTCCCCTCGGAGCTGTACATATTAGTTCGCAGGACGTTTATGAGCCTTCCCCTCGGGGGGAAGGTGGCTCGGCTGAGCCAAGTCGGATGAGGGGACAGCCTTTCTGTTATATCAATGATTCAGTGAGGCTTACGGGTCGAATATACGGTCGATAACGTTTGTCTTTCTCCGAGTTCGGTTACTGTCTGAAACGTAAGCCCCTCATCCGTCAACTGCGTTGACACCTTTTCCTCAGCCGGAGACGGCTCCCCTCTGTCGCTTCGCGACACCTCCCCTTAGGGGAGATCACCCCGAGGGGAAGGCTCATTATAATAACCACCAACTAAAATCGCTATGAACAAAAACGACATCATCGAACTGAATATAACCTCTCTGACCTCAGACGGCGACGGCGTAGGCAGAGCGGGGGAGACGGTCTTTTTCGTCCCGAACACCGCTGTCGGCGATACCGCGCTCGTCCGTGTACTGAAGGTCAAGAAGAATATCGCCTACGGCAGGGTAGAGAGCATAGTCACACCCTCATCCGACCGTATAGAACCCGACTGTCCCGTCTCACTCTCATGCGGAGGCTGTGTATACCGCCACATCAGCTACGAGGCTGAACTGGGAGCCAAACGACAGAAAGTCATCGACGCCGTGACCCGTATCGGCAAGCTCGACGGCTCTCTTGTGCGCGATATAGTACCGTCGCCCCGCGCCGACGGCTACCGCAACAAGGCTATGATACCCGTAGGACTGAACAGGGCGGGCGAGGCTGTTATGGGCTTTTACGCCAGACACAGCCACAACATCATGCCGTGTATAGATTGCAGGCTCTCGCCGGATATATTCAACCGTATCACGGCGGATTTTTACGGCTTTATCAAGGAGCGTCCCGGGCTGATCTACACACCTGCCTACCGCCGCGGTATACGTCATCTGTATCTCAGATACGCCGAGAGCACAGGAGACGTCATGGTCTGTGTTGTCGCGGGAGCTAAGCGCTTTGAAGGCGACACAGAGCTTTTTGATTCTCTTACGGAAAAATACTCAGCTATCAAGAGCATAGCGGTGAACATAAATCCCGACGACACCAACGTAATACTCGGCAAAAAGACCTACACGGTCTACGGCGACGATCATATCACCGATACCCTGTGCGGACTGAGCTTTGATATCTCGCCGCAGTCATTCTATCAGGTCAACCGCGCTCAGGCCGAGCGTCTGTACTCTATAGCGGCTGATTACGCAGACCTCAGCGGCAGCGAGACTCTCTTAGATCTCTACTGCGGAACTGGCACGATAGGGCTGAGCATGGCTGATAAGTGCCGTGCTCTGATAGGTGTAGAGATCATACCCGAGGCGATAGACAACGCCCGCCGAAACGCCGCCCAAAACGGCATAGCTAACGCGCGCTTCATCTGCGCCGACGCCACCGCCGCTGCCGATCGGCTCAGAGCGGAGGGCATACGCCCCGACGTAGTTGTGGTAGACCCGCCGCGCAAGGGACTGACCCCCGAGCTGATAGACACGATAGCGGGCATGAACCCCGACAGAGTGGTGTATGTCAGCTGCGACCCCGCCACCCTCGCCAGAGATCTTGCAATATTCACAGATAAGGATTATACGTTAAAAGAAATAACCCCCGCCGATATGTTCCCTCGAACAAGCCATGTAGAGAACGTGGCTCTGATCACACGCAAGCTGACCTCGCACTGAGAATACGGCTGATACCTTTTGTTTCGCAGCTTTTCGGACGTCATGAACGTATACGGCGTACACCTTTACGAGCGGAGCTGAAAGATTTTTGAATATGAAAAAGCGGCTCATACGAACCGCTTTGTTACCTAAATGATCGATTGAATTCTTATAGGTTTACTTATGCAGGTTAAAGTCCGCTATTCCCGAATAACTGCCGTCAGAGCCACCGCCAAAATAGTGGATTTTCAGCTCAGATACACCGGAGATATCTATATCAATCTCTTTTGGTTCATAACCTGCTTGCATATTTCCGGAATACAGTACTTTATTATCCCCGTAGATTTCAAGTTCGGTATAATAATTTGTCGCAGAGATCCCACCGACTATCTCTGTCCTGAAATCATAAAGTTGAAACCACAAACCCGTAAGTTTTGAATACTCTTTATTGATTTTATAGATGTTTGTCGTAACCTTGTTTGCCCACGCGTTTTCTCCGCTTGGAGAAGTAACATTGTTATGTGTATTACCGAGATTATCTCTTACATTATTATCTACGGTAAAATCATGACCTGAAAAATAATCTAAATCAGCAATATTTATCGGAAGATAATCTTTATATCTTTTGATCGCGTCGGAAATATCTTTATCGTCCAACACCTTTTGGCTCTCTTCCAATACAGCGATCGCAGCTTCATAGTCTGAGTTATCAGACAGTTTTTCAGCCTGTTTCAACGCGATGTCCTTGTATTGATTCTTCAATACATTCAACTTTTGCATAACTCTTGTATCTTCTGTAACGGTCGAAGAGGAATTTTGAATATATTTGATTGCGCCGAGATAATCTTCTTTTTCCTCATATTGGGAAACTTCGTTCAGGAGTTTTTCAACGTTTACAGTAGTACGCATCTCATCGATTCTGCTGTCTTGACCATAGATTTGCTCTGCAGTGTCCAGTGTAGCCAATGCTTCATTGAAATTTTGTTTATTTAATAACTGTTTCGCTTTGTCGATATAGTTAGATAACTCTTCTTTTGCCGTCGTTTCGAGTGATTTCCCGGTCTTTGTATCGTCTGTGTTTGTAGCTTCTGTGTTAGGAATGTTATTACCACACGCGCATAGAATAAAAACAAAAAGAATTGATAATAAAGCAACAGATATTATTTTCATTTTTCTTTTCTCCTTTTATAAAAACAATTTAAATTCATGTCAATCCTTATTTGTAACTATTTGATTTCTCATATACTGCAGTTTCGTAATCTGGCAATTCATCGTGATGAAAAATGATTTGATCATAACTGAATGTATTGCCGTCGGGGGTAATATCCTGCCAACTGGCGATCATTTCGCTGTCAGTGTTGTACACCCAATCAGTAGTGCCGTATACATCAGAAATAGTTACAGTGTTTCCGTCTACAGAGTAAACATCCCTATATCTTTTGTACAAATTAAAAACGCCGTTTTCAAATGAATAGGAATCTTTTGTGACCTCGTTATCAATAAAACTATATGCGTCAAACACCATAGCCTGAGGAGAATACCTGATCCAATATCCGCTTTTAAGCACATTTCTCAACGATTCGCCATCATTCGCTTGCGTCTTAGTGTCGTCGTTCGGTATATTCACAGTTTCTTTCTCAGTCGGCGCTTTCTTTGTGGTAATGACTCGCTTGGATTCCAACTCGTCAATTTTTGCCTGGACACATCTTGCGTAGGCTTTTGCGCCTTTTAAATTCGGATGCATAGAATAAGCACTTGGACCAACTTTATTTTTCAAATCCAAATCCTGAGATTGTTTTGTCAACACAATTCTGTTTATATATTCGCCCTTAAGGGGATCTCCGTTCTGATTTTGAGATATCGGAGCCACCTGATCGATATCCGAATATGCCTCATGACCGGAAAAAGCGCCTGTGACCGATACAAAATCTATTTTCATAACCTTATCTTTACTGTAACTATCCACAATAGATTTGATCTCTCCGTTAAATATGTCTGTTGCATAATTGATCATCATTGCTTCTCTCATGTTAATCGCCAAACCGCCTAAAGATGACAACAAATGGGGATATCCCACTATAATCAATTGGGCTTTTTTACTTTCATCGTATATATGTGAATATGTTGTTTTCAAGTCGTGTTTGATCGTAGGCAGATCCTTCTCGATAACATTTTTCAAACTGATATAGAGTAAGCTAGGAACGGTAATGGTTGGCAATAATGCGGCGTTTGTGATGATTTCGGTGAACTTGGCGTCGTTTCCGCCTAGAGTCATTACAACATAATCCGCTTTTTTGCCTTCTCTTTCCAGTTTCTTGAAAATATCGATTTGAAGGGGAAGAGGCTCAGAGTCTTTTCCTACATTGTCAAGATTATATTTCATCTCTTGTTTCGTCTCCGAGATATTTATTGTTTTTGCGCCGGAGACTGCAGTAAAATACCAGTTTTCATCCTTGTGAGATGACATTGAAATCAACTTGCCGTCTTCTGTTTTTAATTTCAGCATACCAGACCACGCATTCATCGAACGGTGGGCGAGCCAGTCGGGATTTTTGATTTTATCTGAGTTTTTTGCTGCGATTTTCACGCTGTTGTCAATCTTCAGAGCAGTCTCGTCATACTGTCCGAAAAAAGGTTCTATTCCTTCGCCCGAAGAATATGAATCTCCCATACATACGATGATCCTGTCGCTGTATTCAGGCTCTTCAGCAGCTGAAAAAGGAGTAGAAATAATCATCATAACGAGTAAGGAACATAAGATCAAATTGATTATACATTTATAAATGATGGTAGTTCTGATCTTTTTCATGATTACTCTATACCTCCCTCGCTCAAAGAATCTAACAGCTCCGAGGTGATTTTATCAACCGTCTTTATCTTCATCACCGAATCATTGGGTATAATCTCGTAGAACTGATTTGTTAACTCGTCATAGCCGCAGATGATATCGCTTTCCGAAAAAATGACCGGTACCTCGTCCGAGTGGTACATATTATACGAAGCCGGATATGCTGTCACGATACCGTTAATAACCTCAATCGTCCAGATATCTTCATTTGAGGCAAAATAATATGCGTAATACATCGGGTAAACGTTTGAAGAAGCGCCGTTAATCTCGCTGTCTTCAGAATCATCACCGTCCGTAGAATAATACGTTAAGACCTCACAATCTCCAAACCCTCGCTGCGTTAACAACTCAACTGTAACGGATTTTGCGGTAACCTTATCGGATTGATCAGCGGGCGTTTTAGAAATAATGGTTGCGTTCTCCTGATAGTAAGCATCGGCGTCTATTGCGGTAAACTCAGTCTCTTTCGTTTCTTCGTTATACGGTTTCTTTCTATTATGTGCCGACAAATAAAATATCAATGTTATCAGTAAGGCTGCTGTCGAGATCGAGATCAGTGCGATGATCCAATATTTCTTTTTCAATTCAACACCCCTTTTCGATGCTTGATACTCAAAGCCGCTACAGTTGGTATTTCAATCTTTTGATGATGGATGAAAGAAGATTATTTCGAATCAGTATGATATTTGGGGCTGTTATCCTTGAGCTTGAAGCCTGAAAGTTTGAGCCTCAGTTCCTCGTTGCCGGGAAAATCGAGTTTGAAGACAGTAGGAATATACAGAGATCTGCGCGCCGTCAGCGGAAGATCGTTGAGCTTCTTTATGCAGAATTTGTACACGACAAAAGCGGAACAGATGTCTGCTGTCTTCTTTATCGTCTGATACATTGTCGGTTTGGTACAAACAATACTATATGTTTCGCTGACAGTTTTTCTCATTCATCGTTATTTTCTGAAATCGTTTCTATATCGTATATGATATCTGAAAACCGCAGTTATGTCAACTCATAGTTCGCGTCATTTTTATACGATTCAAGGTTTAATAATCTATAGTTCTTTATACGTATATACCATACGCCGATTTGCTTGAATCAAGAACCCTATCTATAACCGAATCCAAGCCTCGGCAGGGGATAGGTGACATCATTTTCGTTGCTGCGACCCACGTCGAGAGTGTGTGCCTTATGATTCGCGAAAAATCGCATGGGGATAAGCCGCGTTATAATTCTATATCTTTTTATATCACAACCTAAGGTCGACGCAGCAAAACAGATGTTGATTTTTCTCATTGCTTTGCACATTTTCCGCTGCTTTATCATCCCGATCTATTGCAATGGTTAATAGTATATGGTAGAATGAAAGCGTCGAACAAAGCAAACTGTTTCTGAAGATAAGTATGTGCTTTTTCGGAATAACGCTTACCGTTTCATGCAAATCTTTTGATTATATTTTAGCAGTATAAAAAGGATTGTAACAACTATGTGTAAAATGAAGAAAACAATCAGTATCCTGTTGGCTGTAATAACGATTTTTTGTTGTTCCGTTATCGTTACCGGATGTAACAAAGATTCAACCAACACCGATCCGACAGCTGCGGTAACAGAAACTGCAGAAGTGACAGAGAAGCCCTCAACGCAGACTGAGGCAAAACATGAATATACAGCTGTAGAACTTGCAAGTAAGAGTCGGGATGAAATCATAGGAATAATGGGCGGAGAGTATCAAACAGAAAAAGCGCAGTTATGTAATGCGTTCAGCAGCGAACCTATCGATTATATCCACAATTATGATGTGCTGCCGGGCTTTGCGTTTACAAGTGACGGCAGCGATGATAACTATAATATCGCTGTTGTTAACGGAGGAAAGCTCAACGATAAAATATCTTCCGGGATGACGTATTCACAGATAGCAAATATTATCGGAGATATAGACGGAATGTTAGCGGGAGCAGCTAATAATATTGTTTGTAATACTATTGTTGACGGATACAGCGTTACATTTTGCTTTATTGCAAATGACTATCTCAGCGGAAAAAGTATTGGAGGACAGTTCTCAAGCGATGTACTGAGAGAAGGGAATCCCGGTTTACAAAGTATCGGACTCAGAAGTGAGGCATTACCTAAAGAAACCGAACTTGCGAAAGATCCTGAATCTGAGGACGCTGTCAGCACGATATCGGATGGCGATGCTATTAAACTGACCGGAACAGTAACAGTTGAAAAGGACAACTCCTCCGGTGGTTTTTCAACCTCTCACGCGATTCTCATTCTTGATAATCCATTTAAATGCTATCTCATCGGAACAAATTATGACGGTAAAAGAATTTATGAGATTGATTCTGTTCAAATAGGTTCCGAATATATTGACAGAGACGGTGAGAATGTGACTGTGTCCGGTACGGTGATGACTGCACATACAGGACACCATCTAAGAGATATAGTAATAGTTTAATTTAATATGCTATATCAGGCGGTTATTTTGATCGCCTGATATTAGCGTACAAGCGCTTTTGATGTTGCTGTAATGTTGTTATATAACCGAGGTTTACTCGCCTGTTTTTTAATTCATTTTGTTAACTTACGATAAGGCTTGTCCATGCCTTGTCGGAACAATAAAAATCATATGCAAAGGAGTAGAAAAATGAAAAACCATGAAAAAATAATCTCGGTTATTCTGGCTTTGATAGTCGCGTTTTCGATGATACCGGCGACGGTCTGCTCAGCCGCGATACCCGACAGCGTCGACGAGATCGAGCCGATCTGTCTCAACCAAAGCAAGTGGGCGAAAGTTGAGGAATTGGACGGCGATCAGTATTATCGCTTTACGCCCGAAGAAAGCGGTTGGTACCGTTTTTACACAAACGGCGCGACTGATGATGTAAGTCTTTCGCTGCGTGATTCTGACATGAATCATCTGAAGTCGTCTTATACGGAGTACAGCAACGGATACGAGATCAACGACAAGTATCGGTTTGAAGCCGGAGAAACATATGTTTTTGTTCTCAAAGGGTACTCAGCTTATTTTGAGTTTACGATCTCTGACGACCTTGTACGGGCGAACTCTCTTGAGTTCTCTCGTGGTGAAAGCGGTGCTTTTCCGGAGAATTACAGCTTCCGGCTGGATACGGTTTTTTATCCCGAAAATGCCGTTCCCGAGGAAATCACCTGGTCATCTTCTGAAGAGTCTGTGGCTACCGTCGATCAGCTCGGCAACGTGAGTTGTATCTCCGCGGGTGAAGCTGCGATAACCGCCACATCGGAAAACGGCTTGTCCGCCGAATATCGGTTGAAAGTAAAACAAATCATACCTCTTTTCACCGGAGTCCCCAAAACAGTAGACATAACGGAAAAATATCAAGATGATCATTATTTGTTCACACCCGAAGAAAGCGGCAGCTACAGGATCGGACCCCACGGCGGATACGGAATTTTCGGTATACATGTATATGACTCTGACGGCTCGTACATCGGCTGCCCTTATGATGAGCTGAACGGCTTTATGGATATAACGCTTAACGCCGGAGAAACCTATGAATTGAGTGTATCCACCGGGAACGCTTATGATTCCGAACTTGATAAGTATACGATTCTGGCTCAGCGCTTAGTCAAAGCGACAGGTATAGCTATCGAGCAGGGAGAGAGCTTTGAAGCTTTTGAAAAGACAAGAGAAAATTTTTCCAGTAAGTTTATACCCGATAACGCCGCCTCGGAGAGCTGCACCTGGTCGTTGTCAGATGAGAGAGTCGCGACGGTAGACGAGTACGGTCATACAAGATTTCTCGCACCCGGACAAACTACCCTTACCGTTACTTCTCAAAGCGGTCTTACAGCAAGCTGCGCCGTAACCGTCAAAGAGATCCTTCCTCTCTCTCTGAATGAGGAGAAGAGCTTTGAGCTGAGCAGCAGCCAAGCTGAAATGTATTATTCATTCACTCCCGAAGAAAGCGGCACCTACGCGCTTTCCGTAAAATCGGTTGAATTGATTCTGTCCGCGAGCGTACGCGACGAGGATATGTATTATCTGGATTCGGTTTATGACGGAGACCCTGAGTTACGATACTATCTGGAAGCCGGAAAAACATATTATTATGTCATAAGTAAGGACAGCTCTTATACATTCAAGGGCGATGTGTCCGTAGTGCTTCAACGCGTGCCGGATGCGACAGGGATAGTTATCGATCAGGGAGAGAGCTATGAGGCTTTTGAAAAGACACGAGTACAGTTTTACAGCAGCTTCATCCCCGAAAACGCTGTCGAAGAGAGCTGTACCTGGTCGCTGTCCGATGAGAGAGTCGCGACGATAGACGAGAGCGGTTACGCAACATTCCTCACTACCGGACAAACGACCGTTACCGTTACTTCTCAAAAAGGTCTTACAGCAAGCTGCGCCGTAACCGTAAAAGAGATTCCGTCTATCTCTCTGCAAGAGAAAAAGAACGTTGATTACTTCGACGATCAAGGCAAGATGTACTACTCATTCACTCCCGAAGAAAGCGGCTTGTACTCGCTTGATGTAAGCTCTGATGATACTTATTCGGAAACGCTTCTATATGACGGAGATATGATGAGATTGACTATGGAATACGGGTTAAACTACAATGTCCCGTATATTATGGAAGCCGGAAAAACATATTACTATTCCGTAATGCATTTATACTCCGACAGACACAACGTCACGATTTCGGTCAATCGTTACACGCGGCCGGTCGGTCTGGAGCTTGTTTCTCCGCCTGATAAGACCGAATATATCGAGGAGCTGCTTTATGATGATCTCAATTACAGCGGAATGAAGGTACGGATACAGTGGGAGGACGGTACGGATACCTTATTGGATTTTGATAATAATCCGTACAAGGTAGGCGTTTACTATGTTTATACAGATGTCAGCGATACGGGATTACTGACGGTTCAATACGGCGACTTGAGTATTACATATCAGCTTGATTTAATCGAAAATCCCGTGGATTATATCAAGATAGACGCTGTACCGAAATCAGAATTCATATACGCCGATCCCGAGTACAGCTATCGTTCATATTCGTGGGATGAAACAGGCGAGGATACTTATGTTTGGTCGTATGATTTTTACGGGAAGCGCTGTCCCGAGGGACTTGAATTTACCGTATATTACAAAAACGGAACTTCAAAAAAATACACATGGGAAGATATAGAGCTCCCTAAAATCGTAGGTAAAAACTATCAAACCATTGACGGCCACGTTTACAGCTTCGGTGCATACGGTAATGAGATGAAAGTGGGAGAAAACACGGTCACTCTTAGATATATGAATCACACCGCCGAATACACCGTCACCGTAAAGCCCTCCGGCGTTGAATCTGTTGAGATCATAAGCGCGCCGGATAACGCCGCCTATGATAAGCGTTACGGCTTCCCCGATTGGAAGGGCTTGTCCTTCAGGCTCCGATATGAGGACGGATCGACCAAAGACTTTACTTCGGATGAATTTGAGTACCAATTAGGTCCCGGCTGTACCTTTACCGCAGAGGGGATGACGGGAAAGATCGAATATGACTATTACGGTGATGATTATCAAAACGGCCTTTACTTTTTAAGGTGCTTTGATAAAAGTGCGCCCCTCGATCTCAGCATGGCCGAACTGTCGGCGGACAAGGCTGCTGTCGATCATATCGATGTAGAAGAATTCTCATACGAAACCGGTCATCTGAAGATAAACGTAAGTTACGAGGACGGCACAGTCGAGAGTATCACGTCGGATGATCCTGTGTTTAAAGAACACGTAGGCCCCGTATCGTATTTGTGGTTCGCTCGTTATTCCCGCGGACTGTTCAACTATGAAATACGAAAGCTCACCGAGTCCAAATATACGGTACGCGCGTTCGGAAAAACCGTGACCCTCTATACAAGCGGGACAAAGCTCTTGGGCGATGTTGACGGAGACGGCGCGGTGACAAACGTTGACGCGACCGTGATCCAGCGACATCTTTCTGAAATCCCGACCGCGGCGTATAATGAAGAAGCAGCTGACGTCGACGGTGACGGCTCCGTTACCCTTATGGACGCTTCTTGTATTCAAAAATGGCTGATAAAAAGTACGCATGACGATAATATCGGACAACCGATAGTATAAATAATTAACTATTCAGGCGGTTTCTGACCGCCTGATTTTTTTGTTTTAATTTGAGCTTGACCCTGTATTTATGCCTTTTTGAGTTCTGTAAAGTATTTTATTTTTATTTTTAAATATTCTGTTGCAAAATGCTGTCATACTATTTTCAAATAAAACACTTTAACAATTTGTAATAGTGTGGTATAATGTAGATCGAGGACTCAAAGGGAACTATGTTTATTGATTCAGGATTCAGAAACAAGTCTAGTATCAGCATTACCGAAACAGATTCTAAGAACACAAGATTTGTCAATTGTTTCTATCGTGACGGAACAGAGTTCGTACGGTGATGATCATTTTAAGCAACATAAGACAGGCGGCTCGTTTGAGCCGTCTTTTTTGTCAGGGTAGGGGAGGGTGCTTAATGATCCGTATTATTTTTGATACAGCTATTGACAAGTGTTTCTAATTGTGTTACTGTAGTAATACAATAATACAGTTGGGAGGAAAGCTATGAAGTGGCTGTTGGATAAAAAGCGGCCTATCTGTCCGCAGATATGCGAGAAGCTGTGCGTGCTGATAGCCTCGGGTGAGCTCAAGGCGGGCGACAGGCTTATGTCCGTTCGAGACGTAGCCCTAAGCGCGGGCGTCACGCCTAACACGGTGCAAAAGTCCTTTGAGCAGCTCGAGCAGCAGGGAGTAATCTACTCGATACGCGGCTCGGGCTGGTATGTAAGCGATAACTCGCGGATAGCGCGCGATACGCTCGATAGGCTGGTACACGATAAGACTGTCAGCTACCTTAACGATATGCAGTCGTTAGGGCTCGACAAGAGAGACATCATAGAGATAATAAAGGAGTTCAGATATGGGTGAGATACTAAGCTGCGTTAATCTTACTAAGCGGTTCGGCGCTGTTACGGCTCTCGATAACCTTTCGCTCACCATAGACAGCGGCAGGATAATCGGGCTTCTCGGCCCCAACGGATCGGGTAAGACTACGCTTATCAAGATAATCAACGGTCTGCTGCAGCCCACCTCGGGCTCGGTATATGTCGAGGGCGATAAACCCGGCGCTGTCACCAAGCCGAAGGTCAGCTATCTGCCGGACATAAATTACCTCAACAACTGGATGACGGTTGAGCAGATAGTCGCGATGTTCAATGATTTTTACACTGATTTCAGACCCGAGCTCGCGTATGATATGATAAACCGTCTCGGCATAGACAAAAAGCAGCGCCTCAAGACTCTATCCAAGGGCAATAAGGAGAAGGTTTCTCTGATACTGGTGATGAGCCGAAACGCCAAGCTCTATGTCCTCGACGAGCCTATCGCGGGCGTTGATCCCGCTACGCGCGACTACATCATCAACACCATCATCAACAACTATAATCCCGGGGCGAGCGTGCTGATATCCACTCATCTTATCTCGGATATCGAGTCTGTGCTGGATGAGGTCATCTTCATCAAGAACGGCTCTATAGTCATGCACGACACCGTAGACAACATCCGCTCACAGCACAACATGAGCGTTGACGATCTGTTCAGGGAGGTGTTCAAATGGTAAAAAAGCTGATAAAATATGACTTTATGTCGTATCTGAGGATACTCCTGCCCGTACAGCTGATAGTCATCGGCGTTGCGCTCATCAACCGTATCATACAGTTCTTTGAGCCGCCCCTAACAAAGACCGGTTACGGCGTCGATACCGGATCTTCGGCGATATATAACTCCATATTCGTATCGTCGCTTGTCCTGTACATCATCTCGATAGCTGTATGCCTGCTGATCACTGTCATCATATCGGTTGTGCGCTTCTACCGGGGTATGTACTCGAACGAGGGCTACCTCAATCACACTCTGCCCGTGACAGCCTCTCAGCATATTTGGGCTAAGCTGCTCACATCCATGCTGTTCTATCTCGGCTCGCTGTTCGCGGTATTCATATCCTTTATGATTATCACCGCGGGCGATCTGAACATAGAGATATTCAAGGCAGGCTTCTATGTGCTCGGCAAGGCGTTCAACTCCTACGGCGCCAATATAGCGCTGTATATACTCGAGGGCGTTATCCTGCTCCTGCTGTCGGTTACTGCAATGTACCTCAAGCTCTACTGCTGTCTGTCGGTAGGTCAGCTAGCCAAGAAGCGTAAGATACTGCTCGCGTTTGGCGTATTCTTCGGTATATATGTTGTAAAGCAGATCATAGCTACCGTTTTCATCGCCTCTGCGGCAGTGAATTATGTGTTTTTTGAGAGTATCAGCGAGTGGATATCCGATAACGGAATCGCGTTCATCCACATCTTGCTGTGCGGAAGCATAGTGTTCTACGCTGTTTTGAGTCTGGTTTACTTCCTGATAAACAAATATCTGATGAGCAAAAAGCTCAACTTAGCTTAAGGGGAGGGGAGAGCTATGAAAAAGATTTTCAGATCCACCGCCGTTATACTGGCTGTAGTGCTGATCGCGTTCTCTCTGTGCTCCTGCCGCAATCTCGACAGTATGCGCGAGCATCAGGCGTTCTATAATAGCGTGGACAAGTCCGAGATACTGCTGGGCGGAAATATCTACAAGGCTGTCAACAACGGCAATCGCGAACTAATGTTCACAAACTCTTTTGATTACTCTTACTATGTAACAACTAAGGATGTACCGGTGCTGCTGTCAAACTTAGAGGGCGACAATCTCGACGTAAACGAAGATCTCACCGTCATCAAAAAAAATATATACAATTATGCAAAATGGTATGTCAGAGAGGATGTATACGATAAGTACATGGCGGCGCTGACTGAAGCCGCGCTCGACAGATACTTCCTCTCTTATGACGAGTATCTGGATTCCGGCAGAGTGGAATTTCGCGTTTTTCAGCGGAACATCCTGCTCGATGAAGAGACCGCCGAAGCTATCAACAAGCTGCTGTCCATACCCGATAAGGATAAGGTTAGCTACAAGGAGCTGAGCGACGGCGACTACGCTCACAGGATCATCTATCTGCAAAAGTGCGATAAGGATATGCTCGTCACCAACGGCTCCTCGGAGGTATCTGTCATCAACGATAACGGCAAGTTCTATGTATGCTCCGGCAGAACGTACGACGAAGAAAGCATCCTCTGTCCGGTATCGGATACCGAAAAAGAGCTGATATCTAAGCTGTTTGAGGATTATCCCGACTCAGTGGATACTTATAATTTCAAGTATAATTTTGAGCCTGATCCGTCTTACGGTAAGTATCATGACAACGATGTGCCTTATAAGGCTCCCGCCACTGAAAATTCCGCTGATAATAATACGGTGTAACATTAACGGAACATTTAAAAAATCATTCTGTTATGAAATGACAGTGTTTCGGATTTATTATAACACTCCAAGGGGCTATCGCGTTATTAGCGACAGCCCCGTTATTGTTATATGTTCACTTTTTGGATTTAGGCTTGATCTTTGATAGGGGATTACTCTTCGCGGCAGCCTCTATCTGGCGTGAGTCGAGGTGAGTGTAGATCTCGGTAGTGCTCAGACTCTCGTGTCCGAGGACGTCCTTCAAGACGCGTATATCCACGTTGCCGTGCTGATACATCAGCGTGGCGGCGGTATGGCGCAGCTTATGCACCGAGTAACCCTGCGAGTCCAGACCGATCCTCTCGAGGTACTTGTACACTATCTTCTGCACCATTTCACGCGAGATACGCCTGTTCTGCTTGGAGAGGAAGAGAGCGTACTTGTCCTTGGCGTTCACACCGTCAACGGGACGCACCTTCATATACTCCTCAAACGCAGTCATACACGCTTCATTAAGATAGATTATGCGCTTTTTGTTGCCCTTACCGATGATCTGAACCGTGTGATCGGTGCGGATATCGTTATAGTTCATGGCGACCAGCTCGGCAAGGCGCAGACCGCAGTTGAGGAAGAAGGTCAG
>CACYSI010000026.1 GCA_902776975.1 uncultured Ruminococcus sp. | reverse complement strand
ATGTCCGAGGTCATTTTTGGAACCGTCCATCCAGTAACCGTCATAGGTACCGAAGTCGGTGATGTCCTCAGTCTGTGCGCCGTTGCCGTTGCTGAGGATAACGCCGGTAGCGCCGTCGGGAACATAGCATCTGAACTGAGTCTCGCCGTAGTCGTTTACGATAGTCTCTGCCTGAGCTGAGCCGGGCCATTCGCCGTTGAGCTTATTACCGGCGTCGTCCCATGCGTAAACATAAGCGGTACCCCAACCGAAGTTATCTGTGAGCAGGAAGGATACGCCTGTATTGTCGCCCTGATTTCCCTGACCCTGAGTTTCTTCGGTATTGTTGTTTCCGCTTGTTGTGCCCGTGTACTCATAATAACCTACGAGATAGTGACCGAGGTCATTCTTGTCATCAAGACAATACAGACCGCAACCCTGAGCAGCAGCGGAAGCAACGTCTACGTCCTCTGTCTGGCCGCCTGAGCCGTTGAAAATAACACTGGTATACTGGTTGGTATCCATACATATGTAGCCGCAACGCCGGGCCATGCGGTGGACTCGCCGCCTTCAGACCACATGTATACGTTTACGCCATCCCAACCCTTGTTGTTGGAGAAGTAAAGTGTGACTGTATCGCCGACTTCATGTGTTGTGGGAGGATTGTAAGTCGTGGGCTTGTCGCCGCCCTCTGTGGGACCTACATATTCATAATAACCTACCAAGAAGTGACCGAGGTCGTTCTGTGTATCTAAGCAGTACAGACCGCAGCCCTGAGCAGCGGCGGAAGCAACGTCTACGTCCTCTGTCTGGCCGCCTGAGCCGTTGAAGATAACACTGGTATACTACATATGTAGCCGCAACGCCGGGCCATGCGGTGGACTCGCCGCCTTCAGACCACATGTATACGTTTACGCCATCCCAACCCTTGTTGTTGGAGAAGTACAGTGTGACTGTATCGCCGACTTCATGTGTTGTGGGAGGATTGTAAGTTGTGGGCTCCTGTGTTGTAGGAGTCTGTGTAGTGGGTGTCTGTGTTGTAGGTTTCTGAGTCGGGATCTGACCGCCTTCAACAACCTTTGTCTCACCAATAGCGTAAGGTGTTGACATCTTAACAGCATAACGCTGGATGTATGTAGCGTCGATAACTGTAACAGCCTTATCTCCGTCAACGTCGCCTTCTAATACCTGCTTGTCGGTGATAGACTTAACTACGCCGATAGCATAGCGGAGGATATAGGTAGCGTCAACATTGTCTACCTCGTTTGTCTCGTCGATATCGCCGAGAACATAGGTTACGGGAGGATCGGTAGGCTTCTCTGTGGGAGTCGCATTGTTCTCATAGATGCACGCTACGCCTGTGCTGCCTACAGAACCGGAGATCTTGCCGCCGCTTACAGTAAAGGTGTTGCCTGTGATAGCATCCTTGTATGTGCCGTTTGTAAGCTTGTGGTTTGTAAGAGATACGCTCTTGGAGGTTGTGCCGCCGAGGTTTACGATAATCGCGCCTGTTGAACCTCTCTCGATCCAGGCTGTGCCGCCTGAGCTTGAGCAGTACTCATCCTGACCGATGAAGTAGTTGTTGAACTGGTTGACAGCCTTGGTTGTAGCGTTTGCCCACGATGTTGACTTAGCTTCGCCGAGAGTGACGTTGTTCATCGCGCCGGTGCTGGTGCCGTCATCGGGACGAGCGAAGTATACGCAGCTGATGTCCTTACGACCTGCTACGAGAGCCCAGATCTTACCGCGCTGTAAAGAAGTCAAGCCGCTGGTGTTGCCGTCGCAGTAAGTATCGTGAGACTCATCCCACTGAACAACGTTCTTGCTTGTGAAGTTTGCGTTGGGATAGTAAGGAATAGCGTTGCCGTTTGAGCCGCCCTTGACAACAGCGTCCTTGATGCTCCAATAAGAACTGGAGTCTGTTACATCGAACAGCTTGGTATACATGCTGAAGGGACGGTTAATACCGCAAGTGTTAAGGATCTCGCCGTAAGCGTAGATCTCTCTGTCGGAATACTTGTTCTTTACCTTTACCAGAGTATCTGTCCAGAAGTCGGATCTCAGGCTGCTGATATCATCGGGAGTCTCGATGTGCTTAGCAGCGTCGAAACGGAAGCCGTCGGCGCCGGACTCGATAAGCTCTTCAAGATACTCATAGATCATATCCTGAACGCGCTGATCCTCAGTCTTAAGATCGGGCAGACCGGAGGTGCAGTTGCGGGTAAGGTCGTATGTAGAATCATACTGAGAAGCGTTGCTCTCAATATACTGCATCTTCTTCCACGGAGAATGGAACAGCTGGTTATTGTAGAGCACAGGCTCAAAGGTCTTGACTTTATCATTAACGTGATTCATAACAGAGCTGTCGCTGTCGGGAGTACCGTCCTTGGTACCGACATGGTTGATAACCGCGTCGACGATGATCTTCAGTCCGAGCTGATGAGCCTTTTGGCACATAGATACGAACTCAGACTTGGTGCCCAGAGCGTTATCGGTGCTCTCGTTGAGCTGGAAACCTACGGGCTGATAGAACATCCACCAACCGTTAGTATCGCCGGCAGTCACTTTAACGCCCTTAGTAGCCTTTTTGATCTCATTGGGAGGCGATACCTGAATGGTAGTAAAGCCCTGAGAAGCGAGCTTCTCAAGATTTGCCTCGATGTTTTTGAACGACCAGTTCCATGCCTGGATAATAGTACCCTGGTCTACTGTCTCAGACAATCCGTAGCCGTTTTCGGCTGAGATTGCTGTCTGCATACTGTCGTACGCAGAGCCTGACGCCGCGACATCAGCGCTCGCGCCGGATACGGCTACCGAAGCAACCGCGAAGCACGAAACAACGATGATTGCTGCGAGCAGTACGCTTAATACTCGTTTCATTTTCATAATTTTCCTCCTAAATGGATAACCGTAAAACGGCTATCATAATCTGAGTATTCCTCATAGTTAGTATACCAAATAACACAAGAATCTTCAATTCACTTTTTCTACAAATATTATAATTATATTTGAACAATATAGCCAATTTTATTTTTCATTTTTGTTTTATATGTTGCAAAAACAGGCTCAAAGTGGTAAAATGATTATCAATCTTGCTATCGAAAGGTAAATGTGCATGAAAAAGTGTGAATACTGCGCCAAGGAGATCTCTTATCACGAAATGTACTGCTGCGACGAGTGCCAGGATCAAGCCAACAAGTTTTATGAAATGAGAGAAAAATTCCAAAAGCCGTTTTCTGTTATCAACGGTATTTTTGTTATAGCAATAGGTATATGTATATTCTTATACTCTTTTTTGAGAGACGTAGGCGCGATCGGAGCGTCGGTTTCACTAATCATCCTCGGTATAATGTATTTCTTTCTGCCCTTCCCTCCCGAAATCATGATACATAAGTATAAACTGAAAAAATCTGTAAAAATAACAAAAATCATCGCCGCGGTGATTTTTGCACTCGGCATAATAGTGTTAATTTTATACTTGACAAAAGTTATCTGAATACAGCCGGCATTATTGTCAAAACTAACATTACAGTCTTACTGTAAGGAGGTATAATAATGCTGGATAAAATTGCTTTATCACTGCTGATCGTCGGCGGCATCAACTGGGGCAGCATAGGACTGTTCCAATTTGATATAGTCGGCTTCCTCTTCGGAGGTCAGTCCGGTATCGTTAGCAGGATCGTATATGTTCTTGTTGCTCTGGCTGCGTTGTGGTGCATCTCGCTGCTGTTCAGAGACACTACCGAGGCAGGCGACCGCGACTACAGCACGAGCGCCACATAATAAAAAGGCTTTCAATTACTGCAGTGGTTCAGAACCTAATATAGCAACAGAAACAGGAGGCGCTTCATACGAAGTCGCCTCCTTATTCTTGAACAGAGCTATTCTCAATCATATCTCAAAGCGTTAGAAAGCATATCCGCCTGTTTTATCGTAGCATCAACGGCGTTTTTGAACTCTTCGGAAGAAGTCTTACGGAAAAAGCCTACAGTAGACAGCGCGTATCTCAGATCACCGGAACTATCTGTAACGGGAGCCGAAACCGAACGTAATCCGATTTTATACTCGCCGTCTTCGACCGCATATCCCATAGAACGTATCTCGGATATCTCTGTGAGCAGTCTGTCTGTATCAACTATCGTATGAGGTGTATACTGTATCAGCTGTTTATCTCTCAGCATGGAAACGATCTTTCTGTCAGGAAGATTAGCGAGAAGCAACTTGCCCTGAGACGTACAGTGCAAAGGCAGCTTGACTCCGATCTCGGGGATTATCTGGACGCCGGTAGCGCTTACGGAATAATCAAACGAAACTGCGCTGTAATCATTATACATAGTAATAACCGAATCAGCCCCCGTCAGTGAAGAAAGACTCTCAAGGTACGGTCTGGCTATGGACGCTATGTCAAAAGCCTTGGATACAGCCGATCCATACTCAAACATACGCATACCCAAAGCATAAGCTCCGTCAGGCAGCTGACGTATCAGCCCGCGATCCCTCATGGTTGAAGTCAAAGCATAGGCAGTGCTTTTAGGAAAACCGCATCTTGCTGATATTTCGCTGAGGCTCAGACCTCCGCGCACCGCAGTCAACGCGTCAAGTATATCTATTGCTTTATTAAGAGATTTTACCTTACCTTTATTATCTTCCATTTCATTCTCCTTATATTCTGTAATGCAGAATAACAATTCTATAATACAGAACAATTTGCGTTGTGTCAACTATTTATAAATGATAGAATTAGTGTATATCAATGATATGGGGATAAATCAATGAAAAGAATTACATCGATACTTATGGTTACTTTATTCGTTTTATCTGTGCTTACCGCTTGCGCTGGCAACAATTCAGCTCAAAAATCGGCCGACGCCGGTAACAACAAGACTGAACTGGTAGTGTTTGCGGCGGCAAGTATGACCGAAACTCTTAATGAGATAGCTGAGTTGTATTCAAAAGTCGCTCCGGATATAAAGCTTACATTCAACTTTGACTCTTCCGGAACCCTCAAAACCCAGATCGAAGAAGGCGCGGTATGCGATCTGTTCATTTCAGCAGCTCAAAAGCAAATGAACGAGCTTGAAAAAGCAGGTTATATCAACTCCGACACAAGAGTAGATCTCCTTGAGAACAAAGTAGCTCTGTGCGTAGCTGACAACAGCAAAAAGGAGATCAAAAGCTACGATGACATGAAAGCTCATCTCGAGGCAGGTGATATCCTCATGGCGATCGGAAACGAGGATGTTCCTGTAGGACAGTATACTCAGAAGATATTTGACTTCTATAAGCTCGATGAAGAGTCGCTGGCAAAAAAAGGACTGCTCACATACGGCTCCAATGTCAAAGAGGTTACAACACAGGTAGCCGAAGGCACCGTTGACTGCGGTATAATTTATCAGACGGACGCTTACTCCGCAAAACTCAAGGTTGCCGATACCGCTACGGAAGATATGTGCGGTCAGGTCATCTATCCGGCAGCTGTGCTTGCGAAAAGCAAGCACACCGAAGAGGCTAAGGCGCTGCTCGATTATTTGCGCAAAGCTGAGTCTTCCGACATATTCGCAAAGGTAGGTTTTACACCTTTATCATAATACATCGTTAAAACAGTCATTGCGAGATCTCGATATATAGTATCAAGCCTTGCGATCTCAACCGATTTTATCTTATCATGGATCTTTTTCCTTTATTCAACTCACTGAGAATAGCGGCGATCTCGGCTGTCATTGTCTTTTTTGTCGGTATCGCCGCCGCTTATTACATTGCGAAAACTCCTCGCGTAATAAAAGGAATACTTGATGTTATCTTCACACTGCCGTTGGTACTGCCACCAACGGTGGTGGGATATCTTTTGCTCCTTTTATTAGGTCCCAAAAGACCTGTAGGAGAGTTCTTTCTCGAAAAACTCAATGTAAGGCTGACCATGCAATGGTGGTCGGCTGTTTTTGCTGTGTCTGTGGTGGTGCTTCCGCTTATGTATCGTACGGCAAGAGGAGCTTTTGAGCGATTTGACGAGAATCTTGCTTCTGCCGGAAGGACTCTCGGACTCAGCAACAGCTATATCTTCTGGCGCATACGTCTTCCCTATTGCAGGCAAGGGATTATCGCGGGAGCTGTGCTGTCTTTCGCGAGAGCTCTCGGAGAGTACGGCGCTACTTCTATGATAGCCGGTTATACTCCCGGTAAGACCGCTACGGTATCTACAGCCGTCTATCAGCTGTGGCGTACCGGCAACGATGAACTTGCGATCAAGTGGGTGCTTATAAATATCGCGATATCAGCTGTTGTACTGCTTTGCGTCAATCTGCTTGAAAGAACCGACAGGAGGCGCGGATAATGCTGTATGTAGATATCGAAAAAAAGCTCGATAGCTTTACGCTGAAAGCATCGTTCAAAGTTGACGGTGAAGTTACGGCGCTGTTCGGACCGTCGGGCGCCGGTAAAAGTATAACGCTAAAATGTATAGCGGGTATTGAAAAGCCCGACTCCGGTGTGATACAATTAAACGGAAGGACTTTATTTGACAGTTCACAGCATATCGACCTTCAGCCTCAAAAACGCAAAGTAGGTTATTTGTTTCAGGAATACGCTCTCTTCCCCAATATGACAGTCAATGGCAATATAGAGGCTGGTATGCGTACACTGAAAAAAAGCGACAGGATCGCAAAAACGGCTGAACTGACAGAACGTTTCAGACTCAACGGTCTCGAGGACAAACGGCCCTCTACCCTATCGGGCGGTGAACAACAGCGTGTAGCTTTAGCGAGGATGTTCGCCTCACAGCCGGAAGTCATACTTCTGGACGAACCGTTTGCCTCTCTTGATATTTTGCTCAAAGCCGAGCTGATACCTTATATCAAGGATATCATTAACAACTTCGGAGGAGAATCCATACTGGTATCTCACGATGTTGATGAGGTCTTGACCATGTGCGAAAGAGTGACCGAGATCGCATCGGGTGTGACCGAAAGAACAGTAACAACAGAAGAGTTCAAATCAAAAATGAAAGTAATATATGAAAGAGCCGGACTTGATATCGGCAGGTTCAATGATCATGAAAGATAAATACGGCAGAATAATCAAATACCTGCGCCTGTCTGTGACTGATCTGTGCAACTACAGATGCATCTACTGTATGCCCGAAGAAGGTGTACCTAAGAAAAGTCACTCGGATATACTCAGTATAGAGGAGCTTAGCGAGATAGCCGAAGCCTCATATGATCTCGGTATAACCAAGATACGGCTTACCGGCGGCGAGCCTCTGCTGCGTAAAGGTATACTGACTTTGTGTGATAATATCAGACGTATATCCGATGATATAGAGCTGAGCATAACTACAAACGGCTCTTTACTTCCGAAAATGGCAAAAGATCTGAAATCTGTCGGAGTCGACAGGCTCAACATCAGTCTGGATACCTTAGACAGAGATACATTCCGCAGGATAACCAGACTCGGTAAGCTTGATCAAACGCTCAATGGTATCGAGGCTGCACAGAAAGCAGGCTTTGACAATATCAAAATAAATACCGTCCTCTTAGGCGGTATCAACGACTCTGAGATACTTCCCATGTTATCACTGACAAAGGATAATAATATTCAGCTCAGATTCATTGAACTTATGCCTATAGGTATAACTAAGTCGCTCAGCGATAATCTCTTTGTAACGGTAAAGAATATAGAAAAGCTCCTTCTCAACTCCGCCGAGCTGACTGTAGACGGTGTAGCGAGAGTATATAGGTTACCGGGTTATAAAGGTTCCATCGGTCTTATATCGCCGATGTCACACAGCTTTTGTGAGCGTTGTGACAAGATACGCGTAACCGCTGACGGCAGACTTAAACCGTGCCTGCACTCTGAGGATGAAATATCGTTAAAAGGACTTCACGGAAACGAGCTTATTCAAGCGATAAAGAATGGTATCATTAACAAGCCGATGTGTCATAAAATCGATTCTGTCGGCTCACAATCGTCAAGAAATATGAACGAGATCGGAGGTTAGCATGGACTTCTCTCATATAAATGAACAGGGACGCGCTCACATGGTAGATGTCACTGATAAAACCGAGACATTTCGTACAGCAACCGCCTCATGCACGGTCACGGTCAATAAGAGCACAATGGAATTGATAAAAAGCGGAGGCATAAAGAAAGGCGATGTTCTATCTGTAGCTCAGGTAGCCGGCATAATGGCGGCAAAGCATACACCCGATATAATACCTATGTGTCATCCGCTTGCGCTAAGCTCGGCAGACATCAGTTTTACGCTCACCGATACCGAGATTCATATAGCATCGGAGGTAAAATGCAAAGGAGTGACTGGCGTAGAGATGGAAGCTCTGACAGCTGCAAGCGCCGCGGCTCTGACTGTATACGATATGTGTAAATCGGTACAGAAGGATATAGTAATATCAGACATAATGCTGCTGCATAAATCAGGCGGCAAAAGCGGAGAGTACAACAGATGAAGGCAAATGTTATCGCAGTCTGCATAAGCGAAAAGAAAGGTACTAAAAAGCATCCCGTACCCTGTGTGACTCTTGTAGAAGATCACGGCATCCTCGGGGACGCTCACGCAGGCGATAAGCGAGCCGCTTTCAGGCACAGACAAATAAGTCTGCTTGCTAACGAAAGTGTCGATAAAATGCGCTCTCTCGGAGCAGATCTTTACGCCGGTGACTTCGGAGAGAATATACTGACATCAGGGATCGATCTTGTATCTATCCCAGTCGGAACAAGACTCAAAGTCGGTGAGGCGGAGTTAGAGATAACTCAGATAGGTAAACAATGCCATAACGACTGTGAAATAAAAAAACAGGTCGGCAAATGTGTGATGCCGACTGAGGGTATATTCGCCAAAGTCATCAAAGGCGGCGATATCCGCCCTAATGATGATATTATAATTCTATAGAGGAATAATATGAAACTGATAAAAACCACAGATGCCGTAGGTCATGTACTGTGTCACGATCTGACTCAGATCATACCCGGCGAGTACAAAGGCGCAAGATTCAGAAAAGGACATATAGTCACCGAAGAGGATATACCCGTACTGCTCAGCATGGGCAAAGAGAACCTGTATATCTTTGAAATGAATGAGAATATGCTTCACGAAAATGACGCGGCAGAGATACTTTGCGGTATATGCAAAGGCGAGAACATCTCGCGCTCTGACGCAAAAGAGGGCAAGATCGAGCTGTTTGCCGAGACTGACGGAGTGTTCACCTTAGACAGGGATAAGCTGTATAAGATAAACTCGGTCGATGAGCTGATGATAGCTACCCGCAAGGGATATACTGCAGTAAAAAAAGGCGATAAGCTGGCAGGCACAAGGGTCATACCTTTGGTCATAGACAAGATAAAGCTGAGACAGGCTGAGTACATAGCTGACTGCAGTCCAATAATGAACGTTATCCCCTACTCTGTCAAGACCGCGGCTGTCATAACTACAGGCAGCGAAGTATTCTACGGCAGGATAGAGGACAAATTCACGCCTGTAATAATAGAAAAGCTGAAAAAATACGGCATAACCGTAACCGAACACATCAAGACCGATGACGGTATAGATAATATTACCGAGGCAATAAACAGTGTCAAAGACAAAGCTGATATGATACTTTGCACCGGAGGTATGAGCGTTGATCCCGATGACAATACTCCGGGAGCTATAAAGAACAGCGGCGCTGATATAGTCACCTACGGAGCGCCGGTACTCCCGGGAGCCATGTTCCTGCTGGGATACTTTGATGACGGAAAGCCCATAATGGGTCTGCCGGGATGCGTCATGTACGCCAAAGCGACGATATTTGATCTGGTAATGCCAAGGATAGCCGCCGGAGTCCGTATGCAAAAAGACGACTTCACCGAGTACGGCGAGGGCGGACTATGCCTCGGTTGTGACGAATGTGTGTATCCGCACTGTCCGTTCGGAAAATAGTTTTATAAGAGGTTAATATGTATAAAGCATCGGTCATCACGATAAGCGACAGAGCGAGCAGCGGAGAATATGAGGACAAAAGCGGCGCTTTGATCTGCACTATGCTCAAAGACGCGGGATATGAATTGTCGGGATATATTATTATTCCCGATGAGAAAAATAAAATCAAAAACACCCTTGTCGAAGAATGTGACAAAGGCGTCGAACTGATCATAACAACCGGAGGTACCGGCTTTGCGCCCAGAGATGTCACTCCGGAAGCAACAAGGGAAATAATAGAGAGAGAAGCTCCCGGAATATCCGAGTATATGCGGCAACAATCAATGCGGATCACGCCGAGAGGGATGCTGTCAAGAGGAATATCCGGCATAAGGAGAAACAGTCTGATAATCAATCTGCCGGGATCACCTAAGGGAGCTACAGAGAATCTGGGCTTCGTGCTCCCTCACCTCAGCCACGGTCTCGATATGCTCAGCGGCAAAAAAGAATAAACATATAATCACAGACGGTCGGTGTTACCGTCTGTTTTACATATACAAAAAAGCTCCCGAAGATCGGGAGCTTTTATTGAACTATGTAGGTACGCAGTAGCTTTCAGCCAATCAGCGTTTGCGGGACGAGTACATCCGCTCCGCTTCTTGGGAAAGCCTTGCGTGGGAGTTGTCAGCCAAATCGAAGATTTGGACAACTCCTCATCAGTCTGATGTATAAGGTAAGAGAGCGATCTGACGCGCGCGCTTGATAGCAGTGGTAAGATCACGCTGGTGAGCGGCGCAGGTGCCTGTAACTCTGCGGGGCAGAATCTTGGCGCGCTCGGACATATAACGACGCAGACGAGCGATATCCTTGTAGTCGATATGCTCAACCTTGTCTACACAGAAGCCGCATACCTTACGACGGCGTCTGTTACCCATAGGTCTGTCAGCCATGTTGGGTTCTCCTTTCATAAATTAGGATGTATGGATGAAAGATCATCCTCATAGGGAGATTATCTCCCATACTCATTATTAAAACGGTAGATCGTCATCTAAAGGCATTACCTGAAAATCGTCAGGAGCTCCCGCAGAATAAGCAGCGGGCTGAGCGGGAGCCTCAGGCATCACCTGAGAACCGCCGTAAGCGTTCGCTCTGGGAGCCTGGCTGTATCCGCCGCCGTAAGTACCGGCTGAGGGATCACGGCGCTCTCCCGTAAAGCTGACGTTATCGGCTACAACCTCGATAGCAGTGCGGTTCTGACCGTCCTTAGTCTGATACTGACGGGACTGGAGCTGACCGTCTACGGCTATGAGAGAGCCTTTAGAGAAGTTGCGGCATACGAACTCAGCCGAGCTGCGCCACGCTACTACGTCGAAGAAATCAGCCTGGCGCTCAGCGCCTGCCTTGACATAGCTGCGGTCTACAGCAATACGGAATGAGGTTACCGATATGCCGGTATTTGTTGTCTTTAACTCAGGATCGGCAACTAAGCGACCCATCAAAATTACTCTGTTGATCATAGCAAAAATCCTTTCGTTCCGGCTTTACAGCCGCAAGTTCATCTTTATTCGTTACAAATCAGATCACTCTGCTGCTTCTTCAGCGGCAGGAGCTTCTTCAGCTGCGGGAGCCTCAGCCGCCTCTTCAGCGGGAGCCTCTTCTACAGCCTCAGCCTTGGGCTCTTCCTTGACAGGAACCTCAGCGCCCTCGGGCTTACGGATGATCAATGAGCGGATAACGCCGTCTGTGATCTTATAGATACGATCCAGCTCTGCGGGGAAATCAGCCTCAGCCTCAAAGTTCATCAGCACATAGTAGCCCTCAGCCTCTTTGTTGATGAGATAAGCCAGCTTACGCTTGCCCCATTCGTCAACATTCTGCAGAGTAGCGTGCTTCTCGATGAGATTCTTGAACTTCTCGATGAGAGCCTGGATACCATCCTCGCCCTGCTTCATTGAAAATACCATTACGGTCTCGTAATTAGCCTTCAATGCCATGCTTACACCTCCTCTTGGACATTCGGCGCCATACAGATCTATACGGCGCAAGGTATGTTATTAGTTTATGGGCATAGTTGCACATATAACATGTAGTATTATAGCGGATCCCGCCTTAAAAGTCAAGAAAAATTTGTGAAGCCGAGTCCTGATATGGCTGTAGCGGTAGTTGTGATAATAAATGCGTGAGTGTCTGCGCTTAATACAGACGCTTTGATCCTGTATGCGTCTCGAGGATGGACAGCGCACAGTATAACGCCTAAGTCTGCCTTACTGAAGCCGCCCGATGCTTTTATAAGGGTGACTCCCTTATCCTCTTTAGCCGTGATGATATCCGATACCTCATCGTAAGCCGAAGATATGATTATCAAGAGCTTTCCGTTATCGCGTGAAAAGCCGAAAACCACCGCGTCGATCAGCTTTGACGATGTGAAAATAGCGATAACGGCGTACAGAGCGTTCTCGAGTTTTCCGTATACTATCGCCGAAAGAGCTACTACCACCGCGTCCGATATAAGCACTATGCTCCCTATGCTGATAAACGGGAATCTCTTATTAAGATTGCGCGCTATTATATCGGTACCTCCAGTACTGCCTCCGCGCAGGAATATAAGCCCGAGTCCCGTGCCGGACAGAATGCCTCCGAAGATCGAGGCGGTGATCCTGTCGCCGTTATATGAAATCTCAAATAAAGATATCACATCAATGAAAACAGCTACTAACGCTACCGCTATGACGGTACGCGCCATAAATCTCGCCCCATTCTCCAGCGCTCCCCAAATAAACAGCGGTATGTTGAGTATCAGCGATACACCGCCGATAGGAGTCAGGAACAGATGATTTAGCATCGTCGAAATGCCTGTGACGCCTCCGGGAGCGATATCATTAGGCGCTGTAAAAAAATCGACCGACAGAGCGTATATCGCAGCTCCCGATAGTATCAGGAGATAATCAACTGCTGTTTTGACTCTGTCGGTTCTTTTCATATTATCACGCTTTCGATAAAGAGCTGCATCAACTATATGTGAGCGCTTTACGCCGCCTTACATTAAGTAGACAGTTTTATTATAAGCGAGAAGAGTTCGTTTATGCGTTCGGTTCTGCCCTTTAGGTACAGCCAGCCGAAAAGCGTCTCTAAGCCAGTGGCGGCGTGATAATCCGAAAGAGTAGAATGTTTTGATGCAGAGTTAACCTTAGTGTTTCTGCCGCGTTTATATATATCCGCCTCTTCATCTGTCAGCGCGTCAACGAGCAGTCTGACATACTCAGCCTGACTCTTGCAGTTGACCATGCTCACCTTGAGCTTGTTAAGCTCGCCTACATGAGCGGAGCTGTTCTTTACCAGATACTCACGCACAAGCAGATCGTATACTCCGTCGCCGATAAAAGCGAGATTCAGCGTCGGGATAGAATTAATAGTTCTGTCATCCATGGCTTAATCAATAAAATCAAATTCTACGTCGTAAATAGATACCGTATCGCCCTCGCTGCAGCCGGCTTCACGGAGCTTGTCGATAACTCCCGAGCGCTGCAGAAGATTTTCAAAGTAGCTCAGTCCGTCATAATCGTCAAAATTGACTCCGCGTATAACTCTGAGCAGCCACTTGCCCTCGACCATATAAACGCCGTCCTGAACTGTGATACTGATATCTCCGAAGGTTTCTTCATCCGGCTGAGGCATAGGCTCAGGCTCATATATCTTGATAGGAGGCAGCTTAGACAGCTCCTCTGTGATCTGCTTTAAGAGCGGGTCAACATCATAGCGTATAGCCGCCATTATCGGGAAGAATTTATATCCCTGATCCTCCACCCATTTCTTGAAGTCATCGACCTGCTCATCGGTAGCGAGATCGCACTTGTTGCCGGCTACGAGCATAGGTCTTTCGGCAAGCTCGGGATTGAACTTGCGAAGCTCCTCGTTTATGATGCGGAAGTCCTCTTTAGGATCGCGCGCCTCGCTGCCTGATACATCAACGATATGCACAAGCAGGCGACAGCGCTCTACATGACGCAAAAACTGGTGTCCCAGTCCCGAACCGTCGGCGGCGCCCTCGATCAGTCCGGGGATATCTGCCATTACAAAGGATGTTCCCTCCCCCATTGACACTACGCCGAGAGTAGGGTTGATAGTAGTGAAATGATAGTTAGCGATCTGGGGCTTAGCCTGTGAAACAACAGAGATCAATGTGGATTTGCCTACATTCGGGAATCCTACAAGACCTACATCGGCAAGGAGCTTGAGCTCGAGAGTGACTTCAAACTCTTCGCCCGGCATACCGGGCTTGGCAAAGCGCGGAGTCTGTCTGGTAGGTGTGGCAAAATGCTTATTTCCCCAGCCGCCTTTGCCGCCTTTGGCAACGACAACAGGATCTTTGCCGCTGAGATCAGCCATTATCCTGCCCGTCTGAGCGTCCTTAACAATAGTACCGACAGGTACTTTGACTATCAGATCTTCGGCGGCTTTACCGTACTTTCTGCCGCCCATACCGTTATTGCCTTTTTTAGCCTCAAACTTACGCTTATAACGGAAGTCGGCGAGAGTAGACAGATTAGAATCGGCGACAAAAATGATGTCTCCGCCCTTACCGCCGTCACCGCCGTCGGGGCCGCCCGAAGCGACATACTTTTCACGGTGAAAGGCTACGGCGCCGTCACCGCCGTCACCGGCTTTCAACAATATTTTAGCTTTATCTACAAACATATGAAACCTCACAAAAGCCTTCTATCTAAAGAAAGTCAATTAAATGAAATCAGTCGTATGAGGCAGAAGCCTTCCGGATATACAATAAACGGAATAGAGTGGAGCCGCTTCCACCTCATCCGCCTCGCTTAGGCGAGGCACCTTCTCCTCAAGGTGAAGGCTAAAAAGAAAGGGCGGTATCAAACCGCCCCTAAAATGGTCTTACTGCTCAACAGGATAAACGCTGGCGCGCTTTCTGTCCCTGCCCATACGCTCAAAGCGTACAACGCCGTCAACCTTAGCGAAGAGAGAATCATCAGAGCCGCGGCCTACGTTGTTACCGGGATGAATGTGAGTACCTCTCTGCTTAACAAGAATGTTGCCGGCTAAAACGAACTGACCGTCAGCGCGCTTAACGCCGAGACGCTTAGACTCGCTGTCACGACCGTTCTTTGTTGAACCCATACCCTTTTTATGAGCGAACAACTGCTTTTTATGAGCGAACAACTGCAGATTTATCTTAAGCATTACCTTACACCTCCGAATATGTGAGTTTGATATAGTCTTTGTACTGCTCCTCAATGGAGCTGAGATGAAGCCTCATGCCGTCAAAAATATCACGGCATCTTTGAGCTTCGTTTTCAGTCTGTAATTTCAAATACATATCTCCGTCATCGACACGCAGCTCAGGCTCGAGTCCGATTATCTCCGTCACGGTGTTGGCGACCATATAAGCCGCTGACGATACCGCCGCGCAAAGTATCTCGGGACCATCGGGATTGATATCCGAGTGACCTGTGATGTGAAAGCCGTAGATAGGAGACTTACCGAAAAACCGGACTGTGATCATCAGGCGTTGATAGCCTTGATCTCAACCTTTGTGTAAGGCTGACGGTGACCCATCTTGCGCTTCTCGCCCTTCTTGGGCTTGTAGGTCGATACATAGATCTTCTTAGCCTTATCGGTCTTGATGACCTCAGCTGAAACCTTAGCGCCGTCAACATAAGGTGTGCCGGCCTTGATACCGTCGCCGTCCGAAACAGCGACAACCTTGAACTCAACGGTAGCGCCGTTCTCAGCGTCGAGCTTCTCGATGTAGATAACATCGCCCTGCTCAACTCTGTACTGCTTACCGCCGGTCTCGATTACTGCGAACATTTTATCATTCCTTTTACTTAGACTCGCTACGGGTGGGTGGCAACGAAGTTGCTTTTTACTGTTTATAGCAAAGCATATACGCGCACTTAATAAACCCACAGTATGCGGCTTATATACTATATCATAAAGTATATTTGTTGTCAAGAATTTTTTAATCCTTGTTTTGTATATGATACGCCTTTAAGGTATTCTGCATCAGCATGGCGATGGTCATGGGGCCTACGCCGCCTGGAACGGGAGTAATGTAGGAACATTTTTCTTTTACGGAATCAAAATCAACATCGCCGCAGAGCTTGCCGTTCTCGTCACGGTTCATGCCTACGTCGATGACTACGGCTCCGTCCTTGACCATATCCGCTGTGACAAACTTCGCTCTGCCGACAGCCGCTACGAGGATATCCGCCTCCTTAGTGATCTCTGAGAGGTTCTTGGTGCGGCTGTGAGTGATCGTTACGGTACCGTTTTTGTGCAGCAGCAGCATAGCCATAGGCTTGCCTACGATGTTACTTCTGCCGATTACTACGCAGTTCTTGCCCTCTACATCTATATCATAATAGCTGAGCATCTCCATTACGCCCGCGGGAGTGCAAGGCAGAAAGTCATAGTCCCCTATCATTATCTTACCGACATTGTACGAAGAGAAAGCGTCGACATCCTTCTCAACAGAAATAGCGGCTATAACGGCCTTATCATCAATGTGCTTGGGAACAGGCAACTGGCAGAGTATACCGTTTACATCTTCCCTACCGTTAAGCTCCTCGATAAGAGCTATGAGCTCCTCCTGAGTAGTCTCGGCGGGCAGAGCGTATTCAAGAGAACGAAAGCCTACATACTCGCAAGCCTTCTTTTTATTATTTACATATACCCTTGAAGCGGGATCGTCGCCTACGATGATAACGGCGAGAGTTATCTCTTTGCCGGTTTTCTTCAACACGGAGACCTCATCGCGTATCCTGTCCTTAACGCTCTGCGATACCAGTTTACCGTCTATCAGCTTATACATTATATTAACCCCTTTTCTTGGATTTTTTATGTGTTGTCGTAAAGGTCCTGCCTCTCATGCCGTCGTCCTTTTTACGGTTGACTATCAGCAGTATGACGCCGACTATCACCAGTATAAGCGACAGCGCCTGAGATACTCTGACGTCATAACCGAACATCTTGAAAGGCAGATACAGGCTGTCAGTACGCAGTCCCTCTACGATGGTGCGTTCAAGTCCGTACCAGACAAGATAGAGGTAGAACACCTGTCCGTGATACTTCTGAAACTTGCGGTTGAATATAAACAGGAATACAAAACCTACGGCGCACCATACAGACTCATACAAAAAGCACGGATGCACGCCGACTCCGCCGGTGTTCTCACTGACCATACGGAAAATCGAGTTCGTTTCGGTGCCGAAAGCCTCCTGATTGAAGAAGTTGCCCCAGCGACCGAAAGCCTGTCCTATCAAAAATCCCGTCATGGTTATATCGAGGATCGGCAGGAACTTATGCTTGCGGATCTTAGCCATGGTAAGACCGCCGATAAGAGCGCCGATGATAGCTCCGTAGATAGCTATACCGCCGTCACGGATATCAATGATCTCACCAGGATGGGCAGAGAAATAATCCCATTTGAAAGCTACATAATACGCTCTCGCTCCTATTATAGATGTTATGATACCTACGATAACACAGTCCATGAGCTTACTGCGATCCACGTCATAGCGGTGAGCGTTAAAATACGCGTATGTAACAGCGAGCAGTAATCCCGCGGCTATGAGTATACCGTACCAATATACATTGAATGAGCCTATAGAAAAGGCTACTCGGTTGATGGGCAGGTCATTGATGCCCAGCCCCGGAAATGAAACATGAAACATAAATATACCTCAGTTATCTTTTCTGAGTAGGTATTATACTATATTTTGATAGATTTCACAATACCAAAGGCAAAAAATCCCCGACCGTCACAAACCGTCGGGAACTATAGCCAAAACAATATATACAATTATACCAAAAGATATGTAGCCACTGATTAATTCACGCAAGGTGGCTGCCTGCTCTATTTACTCACCCGAATCAATCATAGTCAGCATATGTAAAGCAGGCATCAGCCTGCTCAGTCGGTCATTTCATCAACGGTTTCGGTCTCAACGGCATTTTCATCGACATTAGCGTCGCCGTCGATGTTTTCGAGATCACCGACGTTACCGTCACCGTCCTCTACCTGACCGTTATCTATCATTTCTTCTACATTCTCTTCGATAAAGCCTTCGGTCTCTTCAACCTCGGTATAAAACTCTGTCTCGGTCACCGGTGGGTTTGTAGGCGTTACAGTCTCACGGTTGTCATCAAAAAGACCGTTATTATCCGTGCTGTACTTATTCATATCCTTATTGAGATCGGATACCGCCTCCGAAGCCTTATTCTTAGCGCTGTTTACGGCGTTGCCCATCTCGTCGCAGGAGCAAAGGACAAGGCACATACACAGCGCGGCGCATAAGAGCGCTGTTATTCTCTTCATATAAATTCTCCTTACAGTTAAAAATTTACCGCCGCATACAGCGACGGTAATAGTATTGACCGTAAGGTCCGAATTATTAAAAATTTTAAAAATCTTCCAGAGAAACAGACTTCTCGGCGATTTTTGATCCGTCCGAATCGTACTGAGATATAACGACCGTATCATCATCGGTAAAATTCATAAGAATCGTCTTGCCGTCGGACATCTCTCTGCAAACGAATCTGATATCTCCGTCTGCCGACATACGCACGCCGTTGCCCTCGGGCTTATTGTTTTTCCACCGTCCGAGGTGGATAGAGCCGTCACGAGAGCTTACACCGACTCCGACGCCGTGACGGGCGTTCTCAGCCCACTCTCCGCTGTAGCAAAGAGTGCCGTCCTTATAATAATATGAGCCTTTGCCTGAGCGCTTATCATCGAGATAAGTACCCTCGTAGGCGGTACGACCGAGGTCGGTCATGGTTCTGCCGTATCCCGAACGGTCACCGCTCTCATCAAGCTCGCCGTAATAGCTGTATACCGCTCCGTCAGCCATGATCAGCTTATCGGGCTCAGGCGCGGACTCAGCGGGAGCTGCTTCAAGATCCTCACCTATATAGGCTTCGTCAGCAGTGATCGGGACAAGTTCGTCGATATCATCGACTACAGACTCCTCAGTCCGAGCAGGCGCGCTGAAATCGCGAGCCTTAGTGATATCAAGCGAAGCGGACAGATTACGTTTTACGTTGAAGTCCTTAGCGTTTATCTTATCTGCCAAAGGAGTTTCGCCGTTTACAAAGTTCTCTTCGGGGATGTTGCTGAGTTCATCTCTGACCTTTGCGATAAAGCTGTCGAGCGCGGCTCGCTGATCCTCAGTCAAATATCTTACTACGCCTTCGTTAGTGGACGCCGCGACAGTGTAATCCGTAAACTCACTTTCTACGCGAGAGCGGACAGCGTCATCACCGATACGCGGCATATCCGTAAGGACAACAGGCGTGCCGAACTTCTTGTCTGTATAAAGCAGGCAAAGACCGCCGTTGCGCTTTCTGGGCTCAACAGAAGCTCTTACAGCGCCGCTGTCATCGGTGTACTCTGCTCTGAGCAAAGTATGCAATCTGCTGAAAAGCAAACGCTTAAAAAGCCTGCCCTCACTGTAAAAGCACAGATAATACCTGCCGCCGTCTGATAAGGAAACATCCTGCAGCACAGCGCCCTGAGCCGTACGAACCGTCCATCTGAGAGGTTTATCCTTCTCTATGCAATAGTCATACATCAAAGAGTCGCTCTCGCTGTCAAGAGTTATCTTGTCTTTGATCTTATCAAATTCATCGAAATAACTCTTGCGGACAGCAGAGAGTATATCTCCGTCAAGCCGCGTATCATCGAGAGAAGATACACAAAAATTATAAAAATACTTAATACCCATAACTTATCGTCACCCAATTCAACAGGATGAAATCAGATGGATACCTCCAAAGCGATGTCATACAAATCTTTGTCAAATACGCGCGGCATATCCAGAGCTTCGGTGATATCATAATCAACGATATCGCCGTTTTTATAGGCAACGACACGGTTGCCTACTCCGTTAGCGAGAAGGTGAACCGCCGAGACGCCCATAGAAGTAGCCATCAGTCTGTCCATAAGCGTCGGAGAACCGCCGCGCTGTACATGACCGAGGATAGTGGCTCTGGTCTCTATACCCGTGCGATGCTGGATATAATGTGAAATCTCCTGAACGCCGCCTACACCCTCAGCTACGATAACGATAAAATGCTTTTTGCCGGTATCCTTCTGCTCATAAATACGCGAGATAACATCTCTCTCAAGATCATGCTCGATCTCGGGTACGAGTATAGCTGTAGCGCCTACCGCGATACCGGTCTGCAGAGCTATATCGCCGCAGTGACGTCCCATGACCTCTACAACAGAGCAGCGGTCGTGGCTGGCTGCTGTATCACGGATCTTATCTACCATCTCAACAGCGGTATTCATAGCCGTATCAAAACCGATAGTATAGTCGGAACAAGCTATATCGTTATCTATAGTGCCGGGGATACCTACGCAGGGTATACCTTGGTTAGAAAGAGCGCGGGCGCCCTTGAACGAACCGTCGCCGCCGATAACTACAAGACCCTCTATATCGAGAGAGCGGCAATAATCAGCCGCCTGCTTCTGATACTCAAGCTGCATAAATCTCTTGCTGCGGGCTGTATACAGGATAGTACCGCCGCGGCTGAGTATATCCGATACTGAGCGCAGGTTGAGCTCAGCTACATCACCGTTCAAAAGACCGCTGTAGCCCTTGTAAACACCCATCATCTTAAAGCCGTAGTAGATACCGGCTCTTACTACCGCTCTGATAGCGGCGTTCATACCGGGAGCGTCGCCGCCGCTGGTTAATACTGCTAATGATTTAGCCATAATAATCCTCCAATCATTATGTAAATATAATAATACTACTATATTATAATACAAACATCCGTATATAATCAAGTATTTACCGAAAATTCGTCAAATAAATTCGTCCGTTTACTTTAGTACAACATTTCCTTCGCCCAGCTGATACTCAAGCTCAGAGAGCATAGTCGGGTTCGGAGAAGTCCAAAGCTCTCCGGGCGCCATGACCTGAGATCTGCTGTCGCTTAGATAAAACACTACGGCAGTATTGCCGGAAAATATAGAGAGAATATTCTCTGCCTTTCGGAACTCGGGAGAATCGAGCGACGGTACTCTGAGATACAACCTGCGCTCTTTAGCTGTATGACTCTCTGCTACCGGATCCGAACGAACAGTTTTACTTACAGGCTCTTTGAGCTGTGACGCGGGAGGCAGTGCCGTGATCTTATCGGCTATAACACGCGGCTCTTCGTCTTCTTTACAGCTGAGAGTACCCTCTATAAAAACAACGGAACCAATGTACAAAGCCTCTCTGCACTCTTCAAGCACATTAGGGAACACAATGACCTCGCAGGCTCCGAAGCGATCTTCTACCTCGGTGAACGCCATCATCTTATTATTTTTAGTTATCTGAGTTTTATTCTTGTTGACTATAGCGAGCAGTCTGACCTTAGAGCGATCAGCTAAACCGCTCTCTTCGATATTGAGTATGTCACTGATACGATCCGTACCTATTTTCTCTGAATAATCGGCATACTCATCAAGAGGATGACCGCTGAGATACAGACCCGCAGTCTCTTTCTCCATATTCAGCTTTTCTGTCAGCGGATAATCCTCCAAATCAGGTACCGCAATCTCGTCGGCAGTCACATCCGTGCCGCCCATATCAAACAGAGATATCTGACCGGCTCCGCCGCCTCGCCTTCTGTCATACTCGAGATCGTCAAGCACGGTCTTAGACACGGCGAGCATCTGTCTGCGGTTATAACCGAGGTTATCCAGCGCTCCGCATTTGATGAGGCTCTCGAGCGAGCGGGCGTTGAGACCTCTGCCGTTGAGACGCTTGCAAAAATCATAATACGACTGATACGGACGCATAGCGCGCTCTCGTATGATCGCGTCTATAAAAGCGAGACCGAGATTCTTTACCGCCGAAAGTCCGAAGCGGATGTTTCCGCCGTTAACGGTGAATTTGCTGCCGCTCTCATTCACGCTCGGGGGCAGTACCGCAACGCCGAGTCTGTGACACTCGCTGATATACAGCGCTGTCTTGTTTTGACTGTCGATAACAGATGACAGCAGAGCCGCCATATACTCGCGCTTATAGCGGCATTTAAGATATGCCGTCTGATATGAAACGGCAGCATACGCCGCAGCGTGGCTTTTATTGAAAGCATATGACGCAAAGCTCTCCATATCAGCGAATACAGACAACGCGGTGCTCTCGTCTATACCTCGTCTGAGACAGCCTTCAACCTCTACCCGACCGTCTTCATTAACAAGACCGTTGATGAATATCTGCTTTTCACGCTCCATTACCTCATGCTTCTTTTTACTCATAGCGCGTCGCACAATATCCGCTCTGCCGAGCGAATAGCCCGCGAGAGAGCGGAATATCTGCATGACCTGCTCCTGATAAACTATACATCCGTTAGTGACCTTGAGTATAGGCTCAAGAAGCGGATGCTTGTAAGTGATCAGAGAGGGATCATGGCGGTTGCGTATATATGTAGGTATGGAGTCCATGGGACCCGGACGATACAGCGATATTACCGCGATAAGGTCTTCAAAGCGTTCGGGCTTGAGCTGAGTCAGAACGTTCTTCATGCCTCCGCTCTCAAACTGGAACACTCCGTCTGTATTGCCGGATGATATCATATTATATACAGCCTTGTCATCATAACTGATATTATCAATAGAAAAATCAGGCTCACGCCTGCGAATCATTACCTCAGCGTCGTGGATGACAGTCAAATTGCGAAGTCCGAGAAAATCCATTTTGAGGAGCCCGAGCTCCTCTAAGGTAGTCATGGTGAACTGAGTGACCACCGCGTCATCCGACTTAGCGAGAGGCACATAGTCACTGACGGGTCTGTCGGTGATGACCACACCCGCAGCGTGCATAGTGATATGTCTGGGAACACCCTCGAGATCTCTCGCGATATCGAGTATCTGCTTTACCGTAGGATCCTGATGATAGCTCTGTCTGAGCTCATCGGACAAGGTGAGCGCCTTGTCGACCGTCATATCAAAGCTGAACGGTATCATCTTAGCTATCTTATCGACCTGAGCGTAAGGCAGATCGAGGACTCTGCCGACGTCTCTGACAGCTCCGCGAGCCTGCATGGTACCGAACGCGACGATCTGAGCTACTCTGTCAGCGCCGTACTTGTCGATAACATAATCTATGACCTCTCCCCTTCTGTCCTTGCAGAAGTCGATATCAAAATCGGGCATACTGACGCGCTCGGGGTTCAGAAATCTCTCAAACAGCAGATCATACTTGATGGGGTCGATACCTGTGATACCTATGCAATAAGCGCACAGCGATCCGGCTCCCGAGCCTCTGCCGGGACCTACGGGGATATCGCGGCTCTTGGCGTACTGTACAAAATCGTTGACTATGAGGAAGTAATCTACAAACCCCATTCTACGGATAACGTTAAGCTCATACTCGAGTCTTTCGATAAGCGAGCTGTCGGGATCGCTCCCGTAGCGGCGATACAATCCCTCATAGCATTTACGCTTAAAAAACTCGTAATGATCCTCGTTATCGGGAGTCTTGAAGTCCGGCAGTTTACGCTCACCGAACCTGATCTCAACATTACAGCGTTCGGCGATCTTGACCGTATTTTCAAAAGCCTCGTCAACACCGCTGAACACAGAGCGCATCTCGTCCTCGCTCTTGAGATAGAATTCTTCGGCTCCGAAGCTCATTTTTTTATCATTTACCGTACTGTTTGTCTGGATACAGAGCAGTATCTCATGCAGGCGGCTGTCCTCTCTGCGGATATAATGACAGTCGTTGGTAGCCACAAGACCCGCGCCGATCTCGCGCGATAACCTTATGAGCTGTGAGTTCAGCTCCTGCTGCTCAGACAAGCCGTGGTTCTGAAGTTCAATATAATAATTGTCTTTTCCGAATAAGCTCTGATAATATCTCGCGGCTTCTGCCGCACCGGCGTAGTCGTCCGACAACAGCCTTTTGGGAACCTCGCCCGACATACACGCCGACAAACATATAAGTCCCTCGTGATACTTCTCGAGTAGCTCCCGGTCTACTCGGGGCTTGTTGTAAAAACCCTCGGTAAAGCCGAGCGACACGAGCTTCATCAGATTGCGATAGCCCGTGTTGTTCTCACACAGGAGTATGAGGTGATAATAATCCCTGTCAAGCTCAAAGGTCTTGTCGAATCTCGAGCGAGGAGCCACATAGACCTCACACCCGATAACAGGATGTACACCTTGTTTTTTGCACTCTCTGTAAAAATCGATCACACCGTACATCACTCCGTGATCGGTAACAGCTAAGGCGCTCTGCCCGAGCTCCTTAGCCCTCGATACAAGGCGGGAGATACGGCAGGCGCCGTCAAGTAAACTGTATTCGGTATGTACATGCAGGTGTACGAATGACATTTTATTTTCCTCCGGTCATTTCCGGTATTATTTTATCTCTGCCTTGACTCTGCCGTCCTTAAAGATGATATCGACCATATCGCCGCTTTTGATATCGTTGACCGAAACAGCGGGGTGATCGTCTTTGACTACATAAGAGAAGCCTCTGTTGAGAACAGCAAGAGGATCAAGCGCCTGAGCTTTAGCTATCAGCTCACCCGCGGCTGCTTGCGCGGTGCTGAGACGGCTCTCGGCAAGATACTTTGCTCTGTCTGAAAGAGCGTCAATAAACTTACGTTGTTTATTAACCTCTTCAAACGGCGAGTACGCCTCTATCAGCTTTGAGCTTCTGTCGTACTGTTGACGCAGCAGCGTCATCCTGTTGTACAGCGAAGACCTGACCTTATACAAAGCAGAGTCTATAACAGCATTCAGATCAGCAGAATCCGGCACGGCAAGCTCTGCCGCGGCAGACGGCGTGGGCGCTCTGAGATCGCTGACAAAATCACATATGGTAAAGTCAGTCTCATGTCCCACAGCGGATATGACAGGTATCTCGCAGTCATATATCGCTCTCGCGAGATACTCATCATTGAATGCCCAAAGATCCTCCATAGAGCCGCCGCCTCTGCCGATTATCAATACATCAGCGACTCTTTGCTCAGAAAAAAGGCGCACAGCTCGAGCAAGCTGAGCGGGAGCCTCGTCTCCCTGTACCAGAACAGGAGCGAGAACGATCTGAGCTATGGGAAATCGTCTGCCGATTATCTGCATGATATCTCTCAAAGCCGCTCCCGTTGGCGAAGTTATGACGCCGACGGTCTTAGGCAAAGCCGGTATAGGCTTTTTATGCTCGGCAGCAAAAAGCCCCTCTGAGCCGAGCTTCTTCTTGAGCTGTTCGAGCTGCATGGCAAGCACGCCCACTCCGTCGGGCTGCATATCCTCGACTCTGAGCTGATACTGACCCGCCGGCTCATATACGGTCACCTGCGCTCGCATGATGACCTTCATACCGTCTTCGGGACGGAATCTTAGATTACGAACGCTCCACGCGAACATAACCGCGCGGATAACGCTCTTTGAATCCTTGAGCGAAAAGTACATATGTCCGCTCTTGGAGTTTATATTTACGTTAGACAACTCACCTTCGACAAAAACTGTCTGCAAAGCGGGATCGGATGCGATCAGACTGCTTACGCGCGAGTTTATCTGTGATACCGTAAAAACCTGCGGTGTTAACATAGGTTCACCTTAAACTATCTTTGATATAAGTCAGAACAGCGGTACCCGCCGCGTTATCTGATGAGAACTCGGGCTTTGCGAACACACACTCATGCAGCTCTGAGAGCTTGTCTCTGATTATGGAATCGGACATAACACCGCCAGCGTAAACAAAAGGCAGATCACCGTAGCTTTCGCGAATAGCAAGACTCATGCCGACAATGGCTTCGGCGACGAATTCCATAGCGAAACGAGCGATATATTCGGGACTCTTGCCCTCTTTTAGGTACTTTTCGGCAATATTCTGACCGCCGCTGAGGCAGCAGTCGAGCCCTTTCAGAGTAGCCTTGGCTCTGACCTTTTCGTCACAGCTCAAAGCAAGTTTTTCAAGCTCTTTGCCGCAGGGAAAACGCAGTCCGAGCATGACCCCTATCCTATCTATGAGCTGACCCGCGTTAAGGTCAAGAGTTTGAGCTATTATATCGGTCGTGACAAAGCCTTCGGATGAGTTGACAAGCAGCGCCTCGGTTGTGCCGCCGCTGACATGAAAGGCTACATGCTTCTTGTCGATCAGATCAAGTCTGTCAACACTGTACAGCGCCGCAGCGATATGCCCCTGCTGATGTGAAAAGCGATACAAAGGGACTTTCAATACGGAAGCAAGTATCTCCGCCGCCGTGACGCCTACGGTAAAGCACGGCATATAAGAGCCTTCGGCTGTACGGGGAGCGTACGAAACGCCTATAGCCTCTATATCTCCTGCGTAATCCGTAAAAGCGCTTCTGAAAAGCTCGGGCAGCTGCTGAACATGGTGAAACACTGCGTCGGACTGTCTGAGTCCCAGCTCTCCCTCACGAACAGGCAACAGTTTGCGGCGGGATATCACCTTACCCGATACGCTGTCATACAGGCATACCGATGTGGTATAGTTACTCGTGTCGATACCGAGATACACTTTACAGCTCCTTAGCTATCGCTCCGAGGACACCGTTGATGAAGGATGTGTCCTCTTGAACCGTAAACTTCTTCGAAAGCTCTACCGCCTCATTGATCGACACAGACACGGGTATATCTTCAATGTATTTCATCTCATACACGGCAAGTCTGAGAACAGCAAGCGAAACACGGGATATACGAGAGAGCTTCCAGCCTGATTTCAGCTTTGAAGAAATAAGGGCGTCTATCTCATCTTGATGTTCAATAACACCTTTAGCTCGCTCTATCGCCGGAGCGCTGATGATCTCGTCTCTGGCGTCGCCCGCGTTATCCGCGATCTCGTCTATATCGGTATCTGAAAACAGCGATTCAAAGCACAGAAAAAATGCCTGCTCACGTATTTCATATTTTGAAGGTTTTTTATTGACCGCTTCGGTAATATTGTTATCACACATACCCTGTAAGCCTCACAATCCGGAATATCCCATTATTTGTTTTATTATATCATAAAAAAACTTCTTTGTAAACTCTCTTAGATGTCTATTACAACGCATAATAGGCAGATATTTAAATACCAAGCACATGGCGGATCACTGCTGTTTTGTAACAAAAAGACAGGTCGTGAATAGCATGAAATATCAATAAAGATAATTTTTAGGAAACAGGATAAAATTTGACTCGATAAAAATTGACAGTTTGACTAAAACGGATCAAAAATTTTTATAGAAAAAGACAGAATTATCCGCAAGAAGAGTCGAACCATAAATTATATGTTGAAAATAATCGAAAAAAATGCTAATATACTAACCGTATGAATAATTATCGTGAGGTTTAGCAGATGAGTACTACCGCTTTTTATTCAAACAAAGATGAAATATACAGCACCTACCACGGGAACGACCTCGGAAGCGTCTATACACCCGAGTGTACAGCTTTCAAGGTTTGGGCTCCGTCTGCAGAGCAGGTATTGTTGAAGCTCTATTCTACCGGCTCATTCTACGAAGAGGGTGCTCAGGTGATCGGCATCAAGCAAATGCTGTATGACGCGTCTACAGGCGTTTGGTCAGCTGCTATAGACGGCGACCTCAAGGGCGTTTATTATACCTATGTCATCAAGACTGAGAAAGGTACTCACGAGACTCAGGATGTTTACTCAAGAGCCGTAGGTGTCAACTCAACTCGATCAGAGGTAGTTGATCTCAAGGCTACCGATCCCGAGGGCTGGGACAGTGACCGTCATGTACTGCCCGATAAGCCTAATGACGCTGTTATCTGGGAGATTCATGTAAGGGACTTTTCTTCATCCGATACATCCGGAGTCAGTAAAGAGCATCGCGGCAAATTCCTCGCTTTTACGGAAGAGAACACAGTCATCCCCTTTACCTCTTATCCTACCTGTGTGAACTATCTCAAACAGCTGGGTATAACTCATGTACAGCTCAATCCCGTATTCGACTTCGGCTCTGTCAACGAGATTACCGGTGTAGAGTACAACTGGGGCTATGATCCTGTCAACTACAACGTGCCCGAAGGCTCATACTCCACCGATGCTTATCACGGCGAGGTGCGCATAAAAGAGTTCAAGCAGATGGTAATGGCTCTTCATAAAGCCGGTATAGGCGTGATAATGGACGTAGTTTACAACCATGTTTACTCCACCGCAGACTCACCTTTTGAAAAGACTGTGCCGGGATATTACTTCCGTATGCAGGACGGCAAGTTCCTTAATTCTTCCGGCTGCGGCAACGTGACGGCAAGCGACAAGGTCATGTTCCGCAAGTTTATGATCGACTCTCTCAGATACTGGGTCGAAGAATACCATATCGACGGCTTCCGCTTTGACCTTATGGCGTGCCATGATATAGATACTTTAAACGAGATCAGAGCTGAGCTTGATAAGATAGATAAGCGAATACTGATGTACGGCGAACCCTGGACAGCTAACGACGGTGAGAACGGTATATCGGGTGAGGACTGCTGTAACAAATCGAACGCAAAAAAGCTCTCTGACCGCATCGGCATGTTCAATGATGATATGCGCCACGGTATCAAGGGCGGATCGGACGATGACAGCAAGGGCTTCATACAAGGTTCTACGCACAGCGCCTATAATGTCATCGCCGGTATGATGGGCGCTTCATCCGTTACCTTCGGTAACTGGGCTAACGAGCCTTCGCAGTGCATCACTTACGCTTCGGCTCATGATAACCTTACTCTGTGGGATAAGATACTCAAGTCAAACTGGTGCGACGACTTTAACACTACCGACAAGCTGTATATCGGACAAAACAAACTTGCGGCTGTACTGATACTCTCATCCATGGGTATCCCCTTCATGCTTGCAGGCGAAGAATTCGCGAGAACAAAGCGAGGAGATCACAACTCATATAAATCTCCCGATTCGATAAACTCCATCAATTGGACTCGTATAGTAAGATACTCACAGCTTGTCGACTACTACAAGGGTCTGATACAGATACGCAAGGCTTTCTCGCCTCTGCGCGACAACACTACTAAAGCAGTTAACGACGGATATATCGTATATAACGGACAGACTATCTCTCTTACCATCAAGAACGATACCGAAGGCGAGTGGAAGATGATCAGCGTTATAATAAACAACAGCGATAACGCCTGCGCTCCGCAGATCAAATCTCAGTACGAGCTGCCCAAAAGGTGGTATATCATAGCTAACGGAGATTCTGCCTCCGCAAAAGCGACAGATATCTTTGACCCGGAAGACAATATACCTCCCCACTCAGCTCTCATCATAGTTGACGCTGACAGCTATGATAAGATAAACGGTACCGAACCTTTGAAAATCGAAAAGAAGGTCGAGCCGAAGATCGAGATAAGCAGCGAGATAAAAGAAATGCTCAAATAAACAGCTAAACGGACGGTGAAAGCCGTCCGTTTTTTGTTTGACAGGGAATTACAACAAACTGTATAATTGATTGCTTGCAAAGATAAAATATACAAACTGTATTATTGCGGTAACATTTGTCAAACAAAAAATAATTCATAGTCCCCGCTCAGTAGCGCACTGCGTGCGCACGAGCGATGGGTAGACGAAAGCGCGCGCTTGATGCGCACGCTTTCTTGTATACCGTCTATACATCAACGATAACAATATTATTGAATTCTATATCGAGCTGTGACAGTACAGCGTCCTTGATGATCACAGGCGAGTCATCCTTAAGATCATCCTTTTGTACGGTGACTGTGCATCCGCCGTCGGAAATGTAGCACAGGGCTCCGTTAAAGCCCTTAGCTTCCAGAATACTCTCAACGATACTTTGAGCAAGTATCCTCTGCTCGATAGCGTCAGCCGATTTGACCGCCTCAGCCTTAGCTTCATCCGAACTGTCAGACAGCTCTAAGATGTTCTTAGCCTCAGAGAGCGCCTTATCCTGTGCCTGAGTACGCTCTGTACGCGCCTTTGCCAGCTTGCCCTCCGGCGTCATCTCCGCATTGGTCTTTGACACAGGCTCATCAGCGGTAGCTGTCGCGTCCTTACTGACATATGTAGCCGCGCCCAGTTCCTTTGAACTCGGAGATATCAGCGGCGTGCCCGAAAACTGCCAGTTGAGATAGACCGCCGCTCCGAGCGCAAGTACCAATGCTGCAGCTAATATATGTTGTTTTTTTATCTTCATGTTTAGCCTCCGTTGTTTATTTTATTTTCACTTGGTTATACATACCTTATCCGAATTAAGGCTGAGAGCCTTGGTCACCGCTTCAAGTACCCTTGATGAAACTATCGGATCATCTCCTCCTTCACATACTATCACTACGCCGCGAACCTTTGGCTCGATGCTGACTGTCTTTTTGTCGCTGTTTTTCAGATATACATTCTCACCGCTGTTATCCATGGTCAAAAAGATCTTAGCCTCACCTACCCCGTCTATCGAGCTTAGTATATCGAGCAAACGGCTCTCTGTCTGTGATGCGTACCTGTCTATGACCTTGGAGCTGTCAGAAGGGAATATATCAACAACTGACGTTAAAAATATAAGCGCTACAGCCGCCGCTCCTATTATAAGCGCCCACTTAAGAGTTCGCCTGTCGCCTAACACAGCGCTCAGCTTACTGCCCTGCAACATATATCTCAGGCTCCTTTGACAGATTCCTATACACTATACTTCTTATATCTTCTCTCCTGTTTGCGTAGTCTTTACTTATATATATGATTACTCTTGCCGCGTATATTCTGCCGTTATCGGAAATTTTGAGAGTCAGCGAGATATCATCGGCGTTTATACCTTCGTTCTTCAGCAGTTCATTCAGCTCTACCGTCAGATCCTCTGCCGTCATACCGATCACCGCGTCGTTTATATCTCCGCTGCTTATCCCGGAATACTCAGTCGCGCCAATTACGGCATCATCAATTTCGACGTTTGATAAGCCCGATAATACATTCAGCGCAGAAACTATAACAAACAGTCCTATGGCAAAGCTAAGCATCTTGGTCGTGCGCTTATGGGGTATCAGCAGCGATATGACCGATACCGCAACGACAACACAGCACAGCGACAAAGAAGCAGCCGAAAGAGTTTTCATATCGCTCCTCCTATTCTGATAACTGCAGCGGAAGAGATAACAAACGTTATCGTTACTGCGATCAACAAAGCTCTTAGAGAAGATAGAAATGTCGTTATCGCGTTGAATATGCGGCTCGCCGAAGATACGCCGAACGCGTCGGCGGTCATTTTTGCGCAGCTCAAGGCTAAAGACCACAGCAGAGTGCGTATCAACAGCGGCGCAAACGTGATCAGCACCGTAAGTATCACAAATACGCCCAGCCCCGATCTCAGCAATCCCAAACTGCCCTGTATCGACTGATATGCCTCGGCGAGAGATGACCCGATCATGGGTATCAGTGAGCTGAGAGCAAACTTAGTTGCTCTGCCGGCTAGGTTATCTCCCGCTCCCGCCATGGCAGAATTAAGCCCTGTTACAGCCGCGAACATACTGACAGCGAAGGTCAGCGTCCACTTAAAGGCTTTGGCTGCGGTTTCCGTCAATCCGCTGAGATTTATTCTTCCTGAGATACCGCTGCAAACCGAAAGCGAAAGAAATATATTCAGCAACGGAGCGAGAACGGACGATGCGAGCTTTGACAACAGTCCCGATCCCGTTATGACCGCGGCATAATAACCCGCTGAGGTTATAGCTTTGCCCGAGAACGCTGTTATGCCGGCGGTTACGGGCAGATATAACAACATCAAAGATGACGCGCTGTGTATCACCGCTACCGTATCGGCGGCTAACTGCGATACAGGGAGTATCACCGCTGAAGCCGTAAATACACTTACAGTCGCTGACATGACCTCTTTGGTATGAGTATATCTGAGCGAATAAGTGTAAGACTCAGCTATCGAAGTTATTATTATGACTCCGATCAAAATAACAAATGATGAAATCGGAGCCGAGCTGTACCGCTTAAGCATATCAAAGATACCGTCCGTTACCTTAGATGTATCAATACCGCCGCCGATGACGTCGTCAATACCGTCTATGCCTATATCACGCAAGCCTTGTTTGGCTTCATCCGACAAGCTGTCTTCTATACGGTTTTTTTCATCCTCAAACAACTCGATCTGTTCGGCGCTGACTCTGAAAGAGCAAATAACAGGTAAAATAACCAACGCCGCAAGAGCTATCATAAAACGCTTCATCTATCCGCTCAGCTCCTGTATCACGGAGATGACGCGTTCAAACATAGGCAGAGATGTAACCAGCACAAGTATCTTACCTGCAAAAGAGATATTAGTAGACAGCGACAAAAGCCCCGCCTCGGATACACAGTCACAGGTGAACTCGGTCACAAAGCATATACCTACTATCTTGAACAACAGGATGATATCGCCGCCGTCTATCCCCGCAGAACCGAGCAAAGCGTTCACTCCCGTTATGATATCGGGGATATCTCTCAGCAGGCTCAGCATTATAACGGTGCCTGAGGCTATGGATAGTAAAAGAGCGCTGTGAGGACTTTTCTGACGCAGGAGCAACGCCATGACGGCGGTAATGATCGCTGCGCCGCAGACCGCAAGTATACTCATAGACCGAAGGTGCTCTTGACCGAGCTGAACAGATCGCTGATCTGAGCTATGATCATCATCAAAGCCACCACAAGTCCCGCGATAGTAGTCAGCAGCGCCTGCTCCTCTCTGCCGCTTCGTATCAAAAGCTGGTTGAGGATAGCCACTATGATTCCGATAGCGGCTATCTTGAATATCATATCAACATCCATTATATTTCCATCCTTTTATACCTCGCTCAAATAATCAGAATCGAAATAATAAGACCTACAGATACAGGTATGATCCTGTACATCTTGGACTTAGTATCGATATCGGACTGTGAACGGGATATCTGTTCATCAAGCAGTGTTAAATAAAGCTCGAAGTGTTTTTTCAACGAGTCAGTATCGCCGGCTCCTATGCCGTCAGCAAAATTCTTTAACAGAATTATATCCTCATTAGTTATTCGCTTAGACAAAGAATCCGCAAATGCTCGCCATTGTGTGTCGAACGCTCCGGTACGCTCAAAATCAAAGCCGGCGAAATTATCCGAGAAAACCTCGTACAGATCGCCCGAATTATAGCTGATAAGCACCGATGCTCTCCTGAGCATATCCGCAAGGCACTTCAAGGTATCTCTCCTGCCGACAAGCCTCTGAGATAAATGTATCCCCGCTATAGCCGAGCTGAATACTATACACAAACAAAGAATAAGCCTAAGCAACGCTTTCTCTCATCTCATATATCTTCTCTGTTCTGCCGGGTTCAGCTCTTCCGGATAGAAATACTATATATCTGAACGCAGAAAGCTCTATCATCTCAGCAACCGCTTTTCTTGATCGAAGATCGTCCATAGATGAGGCGTGTACCGACGCTATGAACGCCGCTCCGCAGCCCATAGAGTAACTCAGAGCTTGTATATCCGACTCCTCCCCTATCTCATCGCAAACTATGATATCTGGAGCCATACTGCGCACTGCCGATACAACAGCCGCGCTCTTGGGATAACCGCTGAACACATCGCATAAGCCGAGATCATATCCGAACCTACCGCGGGATGAAGCGGACAGCTCGCGTCTCTCGTCTATAACGCTGACTCTGTATCTGTATGACAGTTCACGAGCCATATCGCGAATAAGAGTCGTCTTTCCGCTTGACGGCTCTCCGCATATCAAAACACCTCTCAACGGATCGATCTTGCCGAGCAACCCGCTTGAACAACCTTTTATTTCTCCGGCGACTCTGAAATTGATCGAGCTGATATCCCTGATATTAGTTATCCTGTCACCGTTGATGACTGCAGTTCCGCAAATACCGGCTCTGACTCCGTTACCGATGGTTATGAATCCACTGTTTAACTCGTTCTGATACGCATACAGAGAATAATCGCAAAGCTTCAGCACGGTATTCTCTATATCCTTAGCTTCGGTTTTTATGAGCTGATCTGACAGAGGATGATCGGTAAGTAATCCGTTTTGAGTTACATACATCAATTTGTCTCTGAGATAGACGCACACGGGTCTGCCGGATCTCAGCGTCAGTTCGGTTATGCTGTCCTCATAAGCAGGTCTGCATTCTGTCAGAGGCGCTCTGATATTTTCGGGCAGTTTATCAAGTATTACTTCCAGACTTTTTGATTTCATTCGTTTCAGTCCTTTCACTAAAGCATATGAAGGCTTGGACAGAAATATGACCTGTCCGGACAAAAAGAAAACCCTGCCCGAACGGACAGGGAAAATCAACTGTATGCTATTTTAATACTAATCCTTGATAAAAAGATTTAATCAGATATTAGTGATATATTTCGGATAGCGCGACGGGAGACGCAGACAGGCTGGCGCCTGTCACTTCCGGGGTCCCTACAACGCCTCGCGTTGTGGGGAGAGGAGGAGTCGCGGCACGAGGTCAAGGCATACCAACCGGATATGCCTACCGAGTACAGCGAACGACGACGACAACAAAGCTATACGAAATATAGCGCAATAGATGATAAAGGTTTTTATTAAGGATTAGTATAACATTTCAAGCAATTCATCTTCGGATATGATCGTTATACCTAAGCTCTGAGCCTTAGTGAGCTTTGAGCCCGCGTCCTCGCCGGCTAAAACATAATCGGTCTTTTTAGATACGGACGAAGACGTCTTGCCGCCGTTTTGCTCGATCAGAGCCGACGCCTCCTTACGGCTCATGGTAGGCAGAGTTCCGGTCAGCACAAAGGTCTTGCCGAGGAACATGCCCTCCTTAGCCTTAGCTTCGAGAGGCTTCATCTCAACACCGAGCTGTTTAAGCTGAGATATGAGATGAGCTGTACCTTCAAGGCGGAAATAATCGTAAACCGACTGAGCCATGATCTCACCGTAGCCGTCTATCTCAGCTATCTCTTCGACACTCGCCTCAAACAGTCTGTCTATGCTGAGAAAATGCTCGCATAAGAGCTTAGCTGCTTTTTCGCCTATATGTCTGATGCCGAGAGCGTAAACAAGGCGGTATATCTCAGCGCTCTTTGACTTTTCGACCGCCTTGATTATATTATCAGCGGACTTTTTGCCCATGCGATCCAACGCGGCAAGCGGCTCGGCTTCAAGACGGTACAGATCAATAAACGACTTTATAAGACCCGCGCTCAAGAGCTGCTCGAGCAGAGCGGGACCTAAGCCGTCGATATCCATAGCGTCACGAGATACAAAGTGTATCAGATGTCTTAAAAGCTGAGCAGGACAATCGGTGTTGGTACAACGCATAGCCGCCTCGCCCTCTTCACGAACTACTCTGCTGCCGCAGGACGGACAAAACTCAGGGAATACATACGGCTGTGTACTGCTGCCGTGTCTGACGAGCGACAATACCTCGGGTATTATCTCGCCCGCCTTGCGGATGAGTACGGTGTCACCTATATTTATGCCCTTTTCACGGATGAAATCCTCATTATGCAGAGTAGCTCTCGATACGGTAGTACCGGCTAACAATACCGGCTTGAAGATACCTACGGGAGTGAGCGCGCCTGTCCTGCCGACGTTGATCTCTATATCGAGCAGCTCAGTCTCTTTCTCTTCAGGCGGATATTTATACGCCTCAGCCCATCTCGGGAACTTAGCGGTACTGCCGAGCAAAGCTCTGTCCGAAAGGTTGTTGACCTTGACTACGGCTCCGTCTATATCGCAGGGCAGATCGCCTCTGTGAGCGTCTACGCGATCTATCTCGGTCAGCACATCGTCAATGCTGTCAAAGCTGTTGTAAAAAGCGGTCGGAAAGCCAAGCTCAGTAAGATAATCGAGAGACTGCACATGAGTTGTGAACTCTATACCTTGTGCTGCCTGCACATTGAAAACAAAGATATCAAGACCGCGTTTCGCTGTTATCTTAGAGTCCTTCTGTCTTAATGAACCTGCGGCAGCGTTGCGGGGGTTCTTGAACGGCTTTTCACCGTTGTTCTCCTGCTCGGCTACTATCCTCTCAAAGGTCGCTACAGACATATAGACCTCGCCCCTGACCTCAAGATACTCGGGAGCGTTCTTGAGTCTTTTAGGCAGGCTCTTGATCGTCATAAGATTATCGGTGACGTCCTCACCGGTCACGCCGTCGCCCCTGGTTGAGCCGCGTACGAACACGCCGTTTCGATACTCGCAAGACACAGACAGCCCGTCTATCTTAGGCTCTACGACATACTCGGGATCGGAAATGACCTCGCGAACCTTGCGGTCAAAGTCTCGTATCTCATCAGCCGAAAAAGAGTCATGCAGACTCTCCATAGGAACTGCATGAGCTACAGGAGAGAATTTTTCACCCTTACTGCCTCCGACCTTCTGCGTCGGAGAGTCGGGAGTGATAAGCTCGGGGAACTCAGCCTCGATATTTTCGAGCTCGCGCAGGAGCATATCGTACTCATAGTCGCTGATCTCGGGATTATCCTGATTATAGTATCTGTCGTTGTGATAGTTTATCTCTGCACAGAGCGATGCCGCTCTCTTTTTTGCGTCTTCAAAAGTCATATTTACCTCTGATATCATAAAAGAAGGAGGAGAAAGCTCCTCCCGTCGTTTATCTGCCGCGAACGGTAGAAGTGCCCTTCTCTCTGAGATATGTACTCTCAAGATCGGCTAAATGCAGCTTTACGGCAAGGGGATACTTGTCGTAAGCGTTGCTTATGTAATAGCCGTTTGCGTCATCAAAGCCGCCCATATGCCAGCGTATAGCCATAGCTTCATCCAATTTAAGACGCATGAAACGCTCTATAAGGAATACGCTCTTCTCACCGTGTCCGTAAGGAAAGCTGTCCTCTATCGAATAATAGGGCACCTTTTCCCACTGACCTGTCTCGTCGTTCTTTACGTTGCGGGTAGACGTCTTATAAAACTGAGCCTTACACAGGTCATGCAGCAAGGCGCAGATAGCAAAGCTCTCCATGCTGTCGGTCTCTTCATCAAAGTGCTTTTCAACGAGAGTGTTGAACACGCTGACCGAGTGCATGACTAAACCGTGCTCACAGGCGCAGTGATACTTAGTGCTCGCGGGAGCTGTAAAGAAATCGGTCTTCTGTATCCAGTCGAGCAATTCTTTAGAGCCCTTGCGAGTTATATTCTCAGTATATATCTGCATAAATTCATCTTTTGCGGTCATCATATCTATTCACCTCACAACAGATTTTCGTCATAAACAGCGCGAGCGCCGCCTATGAACTTAGCTCTTGTACGAGCGGACGCCACAAACGCCTCGCCGATCTTCTTTTGCGGTAATCTGAGAGGCACGGCAGTCTCTTTAAGATGCATACCTATAAGAGTTCCGCCGATATCCACACCGGCGTCGGCTTTGATATGCTCGACCAACACCGGATCCTCAAATCTCGAATACGCTGTGGTAGCGCTGCTGCCGCCCGCCTTTGGCTGAGGTACGGCGTTGACTATCGGGATATTGAGCTTGACGGCAAGCTCACGCTCTACGACCAGGGCGCGGTTGAGATGCTCGCAGCACTGAGCGGCAAGATATATGCCCTTGTCCTTAAGCAAATCAAAAAAGCCGTCATATATCGCCGCGGCCACATCCATACTGGAGTGAGTGCCTATTCGATCTCCGCCTACCTCACTGGTAGAGCACCCGAGAACTACGATAGATCCCTCAGTCAACTTTGCTGCTTCGATAAGCTGTGTGAAGACAGCTTTGGTATCATTTGTTATCCTGTCAAACATATTATCATATCCCATAAAATATTATTACTTTTATTGTACCAAATAATCATCACATAAATATTCTCTATAAGATAAATAAAAGAAAAACGGGCATCCGCAACGGGATGCCCGATAAAAAGCTATTATTCTGCGTCTGCAGGAGTCTCTTCCGCAGCGGGAGCGGCTTCCTCAACAGGAGCGGCTTCTTCAGCGGCGGGAACCTCATCCTCAAGCTCGCGGATAACGGGTTCGGCGTCAGGCTCAGCTACAGCTACGACTTCATCCTCAGCGGGAGCTTCGTCAGCAACAGGAGCGGGTCTTGAATCAGGCAGGAGAGCGCGGATTGACAGGCTGACACGCTTCTTATCGAAGTCGATGCCTGTGATCTTAGCCTCTACCTCATCACCTACCGAAAGCTCGTCTGCGGGCTTCTCGATACGCTTGTTGGAAATCTGAGAGATATGGATAAGTCCGTCGATGCCGGGGATGATGTTGGCGAAAGCGCCGAAAGCGGTCAGACCGACTACCTTAGCCTTGACAACGGTGCCGACAGGATAATCTCTCTCAAGAATAGTCCAGGGATTGTCCTCGGTCTTCTTATAACCCAGAGATATCTTCTTGGTCTCGGGGTTGATGTCCTTGATATATACCTCAACGGTATCGCCTACGTTGACGACCTCGCTGGGATGCTTGATGCGCAGCCATGAGAGCTCGGAGATGTGGATCATGCCCGATACTCCGCCGAGATCTACAAAAGCGCCGTAGGATGTCAGTGTACGAACTACGCCTGTATAAGTCTTGCCAACCTCGCAGTTCTCCCAGAACTCAGCGCGCTTAGCGGCTGCCTCTTCACGGAGAACACTCTTGATAGAGCCGATGATCTTTCTTCTTCTGCCGCGCTGTGACATCTCGATCAGACGGAACTTGACCTCCTGACCCTTGAGATCCTCAAGGTTAGCGTCACGCTCTAAGGTAGCCTGTGAAGCGGGGATGAACACGCGGATATCGTTAGTTACAGCTATAACGCCGCCGGATACGACCTCGGTCACGAGACCGGTGAGGATCTGCTTCTCGTCATAAGCCTTCTGAAGCTCCTCAAAACCCTTCTGGGCGTCTACTCTGCGCTTTGAGAGCATTATGGTACCCTCAACGTCGTTGGTCTTCATAATAAGCAGTTCTACACGATCGCCGACCTTGACAACTTCATCGGCGCTCTGAATCGGAGTGGATGATAAC
>CACYSI010000025.1 GCA_902776975.1 uncultured Ruminococcus sp. | reverse complement strand
TAAGACCCCTTGTAGACTACGAGGTTGATAGGCTGCGTGTGTACGCATGGTGACATGTTTAGCTTGGCAGTACTAATAGGTCGAGGGCTTGACCACATTTCTTTGGTCTCCCATCTTACTCCCTTTATCTCTCACTTTGTTCAGTTTTCAGGGTGTTTTGCCCTTAACTTGATAATTAATTAAGTTGCCATAAAACAGCGGCGCGGTAGTGATACCGCGCTGTTGTTTTTATGCCTATAATGTGTATGTTTATATTATATTGTTGAAACTCATATCAGATTGTGATATATTGATGACATGAAATTCAGATAGGGATAGAGTTATGACAAAGAAACAAATTGCCTTGCTGGCTGTGGAGGCGCTGAAAGCAGAATATCCCGACTCGATATGCTCGCTGGAGTATACAGATCCGCTGCAGTGCTTGGTCGCTACGAGGCTGTCGGCTCAGTGTACGGACGCTCGGGTGAATATGGTCACTCCGGCGCTGTTTGAGCGCTATACCTGCGCCGCGGACTTTGCCGGGAGCACCCCGGAAGAGGTCGCCGGGTATATCAAATCCTGCGGGTTGTATAAGACAAAGAGCAGGGATATCGTAGCCATGGCGCGGGTGCTGTGCGAGAAGTACGACGGCGAGGTGCCGTCTACGCTCGAAGAGCTTACGGCTCTGCCCGGTATAGGGCGCAAGACCGCTAACCTGGTGATGGGGGATATCTTCGGTATGCCGGGAGCAGTGGTGGTGGACACTCACTGTATACGCATCACGCGCAGACTCGGGCTGCATGACGATAGCGATCAGAAGAAGATCGAGCTGATACTGAGAAAGCTGCTGCCGGCTGACGAGAGCAACGACTTCTGTCACAGGCTGGTACTGCACGGCAGAGCCGTGTGCACCGCGAGAAAAGCCATGTGCGAGAGCTGTTGTATGAATGAGTTTTGCAGGAAGAAACCGTGATTCTTTAAATTTTTATGAATTGATACATAACCGTTGATTTTTTATTGTGTTTTGATATAATTAAAATGTTAAGGATCGTTATTGATCCGCTTCTTAATATTTACAACACTTCGGAGGATTAAAAATGAAAAGATTTTTTGCAATAGCGCTCGTTATCGTGATGATCGCGGCTCTGCTGTGCGCCTGTGGCGGCGATAAGGGCAAGACCGGTACTACCGGAACCGTTACCACGACAGTCAACTCAAAGTATGACGACGGCTACGCTGCAAAGTACGCTTCTAAGAGCACGGTCGATGAAGCAGGCAACAAGGTCTATGAGTTCGAGGGCAATCAGTATGACAGCTATGTCGAGAACCATAAGAACAGCGTCGCGAGCGATATACAGCGTGAATATGTAGCCAATCACGATAAGAAATACGGCGAGTATGTGTATATCAACAATGACTCTAAGTCTGTCATCGTAGGCATCCATGAGGGCGAGTACGACGAGAAGACAGCTGAGGAAGAGGCTAAGAAGGCGGCTGAGTACGGCTTTAAGTACTTCCAGAGCCTCAAAGAGCCGGTAAGCAGCCTGAAGGTCGTTTACTGCAACGCGGGCGATCAGTCTAAGATCTACGGCTCGTTTGACTTTAACGCAGAGTAATCTAAATATTAGTATATGTTAAGGGGACTGTCGGGCGACAGTCCCCTTTTTGTATGGTGTGAGATCGTAGAAAGAAATAAAAGTATTAAAGGGAGGGTCTTGACCCTCCCTTATTGTCGGCGGATATTCTTCGCGGTGCGCGAAGCGATCGGATGATCGGCTTTATCAGCCGAGCTGAGCTATAGCGGCTTTGATGAGAGCGATCTTCTCGCGCTCGCGCTCAGCCTGTCCTTTGATCTTGTCGATAACGGCGGCGGGCGCCTTGCTCATGAAGCCCTGATTATTCAGCTTGCCCTCGTCCTGAGCGAGCAGCTTTTCGGTCTGAGCGAGCTCTTTGTTAAGGCGTTTGAGCTCAGCCTCTTTGTCTACAAGCTCGCTGAGAGGGATGTAGATCTTGGCGTCGGCGGTGACTACAGTGACGGCTCCGTCGATGCTGAAATCCTCGCCGATCTCGATATCGCTTGCCGAAGCGAGCTTCTTAAAGAACTCTGTGCCCTGCTCAAAGGTGGACGCGCTCTTGGTGGCGATGTATACCTTAGCCTTCTTGCTCGGCGGCACGTTCATCTCGTTGCGCTGGGTACGGATAGCGGTGATAGCCTGCATGATCTTGAGCATATCAGCCGCCTCACGATCAAAGCAGAGAGCCTCGGTGTACTCGGGGTACTTCTGGAGCATGACGGTCTCGCCCTCGTGGGGGATGCTCTGCCATATCTCCTCGGTGATGAAGGGCATGAACGGATGCAGGAGCTTGAGTATCTTGTCGAGGACATATACGAGCACCTGACGCGCGGACTGAGCGGCTGCCTCGTCATCGCTGTAGAGGTCGGTCTTCTTGAGCTCGATGTACCAGTCGCAGAAGCAGTCCCAGATGAAGTCATAGAGCTTTTGTACGGCGATGCCCAGCTCGAACTTCTCGAGGTTGTCGGTGACGTCCCTGCACAGAGTGTTAAGTGTAGACAGTATCCACTTGTCCTCTAACTTAAGGTCGGTCGGTAAAGATAAAGGTACTTCGTACCCCTCGATATTCATCAGTACAAAGCGGCTCGCGTTGTACAGCTTGTTGGCGAAGTTGCGGCAGCTCTCGACACGCTCCTCTGAGAAGCGCATATCGTTGCCGGGAGAGTTGCCCGTAGCGAGGAAGAAGCGCAGAGCGTCGGCTCCGTAGCGCTCGATGATCTCGATGGGATCGACGCCGTTGCCGAGCGACTTAGACATCTTCCTGCCCTGTGAGTCACGGATGAGTCCGTGGATGAACACGGTGCGGAAGGGCACGTCGCCCATGTTGTGGATGCCGGAGAACATCATGCGCACTACCCAGAAGAAGATGATATCATAGCCCGTGACCAGAGTATCAGTGGGGTAGAAGTACTTGAGCTCCTCGGTGTTCTCGGGCCAGCCGAGAGTCGAGAACGGCCACAACGCTGAGCTGAACCATGTGTCGAGGGTGTCGGGATCCTGAGTCATGTGCTTACAGCCGCAGGCGGGGCAGGTATCGACGGGAGTCTTGCTGACTACCATCTCGCCGCACTCGTCGCAGTAGTAAACCGGGATGCGGTGACCCCACCAGAGCTGGCGGGAGATGCACCAATCCTTGATATTTTCAAGCCAGTTGAAATAGATCTTTTCACTGCGCTTGGGGATGAACTTTGTATCGCCGTCGCGAACAGCCTTGATAGCGGGCTTCGCGAGCGGTTCCATCTTGACGAACCACTGCTTAGATACCATAGGCTCTATGGTAGTGTGGCAGCGGTAGCACTCGCCTACATCGTGGGTGAGGGGCTCGATCTCTGTTAAGAGTCCGAGCTCGGTGAGGTCGGCGACTATAGCCTTGCGCGCCTCGTCGGTGGTCATGCCTGCGTACTTGCCGCAGTCGAGCACCTCGGGCTCGTTCTCGCTGAGCTTGCCCTTAGCCTTGAGCTCCTCATAAGCGGCTACGTCGTCGGCGCCTGTCATATGGCCGTCGTAGGTGAAGCAGCGCACGATGGGCAGGCTGTGTCTGAGACCTACCTCAAAGTCGTTGGGGTCGTGGGCGGGGGTGATCTTGACTACGCCGGTGCCCTTTTCCATATCGGCGTGCTCGTCGCAGACGATCGGTATCTCTTTATCGAGCAGGGGCAGGATAACATGGCAGCCGTGGAGGTGCTTGTAGCGCTCGTCCTCGACGTTGATAGCTATGGCGGTATCGCCGAGCATGGTCTCGGGACGGGTGGTGGCTATCTCGAGCATCTCGCCTGTCTCCTTGACGGGATAGAGGATGTGCCAGAAGTTGCCGCTTTTCTCGCTGTACTCGACCTCTGCGTCGGAGATGGATGTGCAGCAGTGAGGACACCAGTTGACCATGCGGTTGCCGCGATAGATCAGACCCTCGTTATAGAGCTTGATGAAAACCTCTTTGACGGCGTTAGAACAGCCCTCGTCCATGGTGAAACGCTCGCGCTGCCAGTCGCAGCTAACGCCTAACTTCCAGAACTGCTTGGTGATGCGTCCGCCGTACTCGCGCTTCCAGTCCCAGGCGCGCTCGAGGAACTTCTCTCGTCCGAGCTCCTCTTTGGTGACGCCCTCTTTGCGCATAGCCTCGACGATCTTAGCCTCGGTAGCTATGGAGGCGTGGTCGGTGCCGGGCAGCCACAGAGCCTCGTAGCCCTGCATCCTGCGCCAGCGGATGAGGATATCCTGCAGGGTATTGTCGAGCGCGTGACCGATATGCAGCTGACCCGTGATGTTGGGCGGCGGCATAACGATACAATAGGGCTTTTTGTCGGGATTTACCTCGGCGTGGAAATAGTTGTTATCCAGCCAGTAACGATATATTCTGTCCTCGACCTGCTGCGGATCGTAGGACTTGTTGAGTTCTGCCATATACAGCCTTCCTCTCAGTGTGATTGATTTTAGAAACGATATAAACGCGCCTCAGACCGAGGCGTGGATATACTCTAACCTATATATTATCGCATTACAGGCTGATTTTGTCAAGAAAAATATGCCCTGCAGCGGGACAACTAATACTACTCCTTGACAGGCGCCAGCCTGTCTGCGTCTCCCGTCGCGCTATCCGAAATATATCACTAATATCTGATTAAATCTTTTTATCAAGGATTAGTATAAAGGCATGGATGATCCGTACGGACACGAGCTGATAAAGAGATAATGACAAAGTGTCGAATTTTTACAAAATTTTCGGAGATTCGCTTTTTTGTTTATTCTAAATATGTATGGAATTTCGGGCGTTTTGCTGATAAAATAATCATAAATAAAAATCTTATATCAATAACATTTTACTTATTCTCTACCGAAATACTCTGAGAGGGCGGCAAATGTACAGAAACATCATTTTTGATCTATACGGCACACTGATAGACATACGCACCGATGAATATTCGCTCGACTTTTGGCGCAGGGCTGTACAGGTCTTTGCCATGGGCGGAGCTTCGTTCAGTCCGGGCGAGCTTAAGGCGGCGTACGCGAAATATGTCAGACGCGCTTTCATGCGCGAGAAGCTCAGGCATCTGAGATATAAGTACCTCGATATAGACTTGCTCGAGGTGTTCGGAAAGCTGTATGAGATGAAGGGGCAGAATCCCGACGAGGTACAGCTGCGCGATACCGCGATTAGATTTCGCAAGGCGTCGACAGAGTTCATCAAGCTGTATGACGGCGTGCCGGAGCTGCTGGACGGTCTGCGTGACGCCGGCAAAAAGATATATCTGCTGTCCAACGCTCAGGAGAGCTTTACCATACCCGAGATGGACGAGCTGGGTATACTCGGGTACTTTGACGGCATCATGATAAGCTCCGAAGAGAAGGTATGCAAGCCTCAGAAACAGTTTTTTGACAAGCTGATCGAAAAATACTCGCTTGATCCCAAAGAGTGCCTGATGGTAGGCAACGATATGAACTCGGATATGCTGGGAGCCGAGAGCGCGGGCATAGACGGACTGTACATACATCAGGAGATATCTCCCGAGGTGTATGACGAGAGCGAGATACACGCCCGCTGGAAGATCATGGACGGCGATGTGCGCAAGATTCTCGGATATATAATAGATACCGAAAAAGGATAAGAACATAACAGGGCGCGGTCGTTGACCGCGCCCTGTATTTATCAATAAATCATTTGATTTTTATCATTTCTCTGACTCAAAGATCCACTCGCCTACGCCGGGATCGGTAGTCATGCCTACCTTATAGCGGCGGATGCTCAGCGCGTCGCGGAGGTTGACGTCTCCGTCGCTGTTTACGTCCGCGTTAGCTACATCAAACTCAGCCTTTTTGCCGGCGGTGACATACTGGATGAAGGTAGCGTCCATCACCGAGACCTCAAAGTCGCCGTCAGCGTCGCCCACAAGCGCTGTGGGAGCCTCGGCGGAGGTCACCTGGAAGGGTACCGGATCAAGGTTTTTGTTGGCCTTGCCCTCGGTAAATATCCTTAATTTGTCGCCGTTGACGTTGGTGGTCATGACCTCAAAAACGTGGTTAAGCTCCACCTTGCCCGCCTCAAGCGCCTTAAAGCGGATCTTGAAGTAATGGGCGTTCTCATCATTGAACACGCCAACGCCTTTTTGCGGGCTGGTAAAGTTATATCTGATCTCATTATCCAGTCCGAAGTAGTTGGTGACATAGCTGGTGTTACGGATGACCTGAGGGAAGCAGTAGGCGTCCATATTTATATTACCTCTGCTGTCCTTGGGGCCGTACTCGACCGGCTGCATATATTTTTTGTTATACTTTATATAGCCCTGACCGGTGTAGATCATATAGTCGCCGGCGTTGACTCCGACACGGTAGATGAACTCACTGCCGACCTTGACGGCGGTGAGTACTCTGCCGCCGTCGGTGACGGTGAGAGTATCAGCGGCGGCTGATATCGGCACACAGGCGAAAGCCGACGCGGCGAATATCAGAACCAGCAGAATACATAACAGTTTTTTCATATTAACCTCCTTGCTGAGGGTACAATAGTCTATTATGTATATATTCTAATTTAAAACAGTGAAAAAAGCAAGTGTTTTGAGCCGTTATTCACCGTTTTGTTACAAAATGCGTATCAACGGCGATCATAATGATCCGCCGCCGCTCGTGAGCTGACGCTGCAGATAGGTGACGTCTGTGATATCTACCTCGCCGTCGCGCAGTACATCGGCCGCCTTGAGCTGACGCGCCGTGATGCTGTACATCTTGATACTGTAGCGCTGCAGATAGGTGACGTCCACCATATCGGCGTCTCCGCTGAGGTCTACGTCGCCCATGCGCACATCGTCATAATCAAGCTTAGCGCCGTAAAGCACGGCGTCGTTGATCGCGAGCTCGCCGCTTGAGGGAGTAACTGTCGCGTCGCCGCCCTCGACTGTGGTCATGGATGTGGGCACGAGCTGCAATATGACTGTGTTATGGAAGCAGTCGTACTTGAAATCGGGCAGAGCGGTCTTGTCAAAGTACGCCGTGAGCAGCTTGCGGCTGTCGGGGGATATCTTAGCTGCAGCGCCCTCTATATCGGTGAAGGTCTCGCCGTCTGTGCTATACTGCAGCTTCCACTCGGCGGGACATTTGTTTGAGCCCGCGAGATACAGGGTCAAGCTCATGCCCTCGTACTCGGTAGCCGGTATCTCAAAGCGGACATAGGGAGAGCCCCAGGGGTTTTTGCCGCCCGCCGACATGATAGGCGTGATGAGAGCGCCGGACTTGCCGTACTCAGGCTCGCTCCACTCAAGGGCGCGGGACTTCTCGCCGCTGACCGTCAGAGTCAGCTTGCCGCTGCCGAGGGTAGCGGCGTAGCCCTCGTCGGAGGAGCCGTACTCGGTGAGCTTATTGCCCGAGATCTTGTCGGCAGAGTCGAATATCCACGCGACGAGAGCGCCTGTCAGCTCAGGCTCGATGACGTCCTCCGCAGGCAGGGTAGGCTCCTGCGTAGGCTCTTCGGTGGGCTTTACGACAGGCTCGGAGGGTGTGTAGCCGGAGATGTACTGAGCGCTCATCCACGCGGCGCGTGAGGTGAGCCAGTCCATCATATAGTCGAACTGACCGTCGAAGGTGTACTGGTCGTAGGAAGTCGAACTGCTGTCGCGGTTGAGGGTGATGCCCGTCACCTGACCGTAGATGTTCTCGGTATAATCGGCAGAGTATCTGAGCAGGCTGCCGTGGTCGGCTGTCCAGCTGCCGTTGGTGTCTATAGGCCAGATCTTGTAGTTCATGTCGGCGGTGCCGCGCAGGATATCGGCGTATACGTCGGATGAATACAGCTCTCCCGAGCCTATACCCTTTGATGTAAGGGTCTTGATAGCGGGGACGAACTCCTCGAACCATACCCTGCGTACCTCTGCCATGATGAGAGGATTTTTGACGGACTCGGCGAGAACGTTGGGGCCTGTGTAGCCGTTCTTTTTGGAGGCGAACCAGCCCGTGGGCAGTGTGTAGTCGTTTATGCCGAGGTTGTAGAGGTCGTAGCTGACTCCGCGCGCGTTGCCTAAGGAGTTATCGTAGTCCCATACGGGCGACGCGAAAAACTTATACTTGCCGTCGGCGTCGGGCTTGTAGGTAAAGTAGAAGGACGAAGCGCCGCTGTCCCAGTTTTTGCCGAGCTCGTTGATGATATAGACCTCAGCCATAGAGGTTATATCGAGATACTCGGCGACGGTCGCCTTTTGCAGATTGTTGTACATGGAGTTGTACTTTGTGCGGATATATGTGCGCGCCGCGCTGTAGTTGGGGTCGTCGGAGGCAAGCTCGGGAGCCTTCATGGTGAGGTTGTTGCCGTTGGAGGCGTTGAAGTGGAAGTCGTCCGCGGCGGGGCTGGAGTCGATCTCGGCGACAAAGCTGAAGTCGCTCTTAACTCCGCCCGTGGCGGTATCGAGGTAGTCGTCCTCTTCAAAGTCGGGGATGAGGGTGTTTTTGCCGACGTCTATCTTCTGGCATATCTGGTATGTGCCCTGATACACGCCGTTGGTGTACAGGTCGATGAAGCGGCTGTCTGACGAATAGGGTACGCCCACCTCATCGGCGAGGTCGAAGAGTATGCGGTTGCGAGCCATGGCGGCGTCCTGGAAGTTGGAGACCAGAGAGAACTTTTTGCACTTGTCCATCCCGGCGAGCTTCAAAGCGCTCACAAAGGTAACGTTGAAGCCCTTTTTGTCGGCGTTCCATGAGGTGTTGCCGCGGCCCTTCATCTTCTTGACGTCGGCGCTCTCGATCTTGCCGTCGGGGGTGGAGACAGCGCCCGTGGCGGCTACCGAATTAGCTTTGTCGGCTTTGAGATAAGCGAAGAAATCTCTGTAGCCCGAGAAGGTATCCGTGTTGTTGACCCACAGAGCCGCCTCTGCCGATGAGAACATAAACTTTAAGCTGACGCTCAGATCGAGATCGCCGACCGAGGCATGGTAGGTCTTATCCTCCTCGGCTTTGAAGCTGACTATGCCGCCCATGGGTATTTCAACGCCGTCCAGCTGTACGCTGCAGGGATATGAGTTGAAGAGCTCGACCGTATCGTAGGCTTTGGCTGAGGAGGGCATGAAATAGTACAGGGTGTTGTTTATATTATACGGTTTGATCCAAGCCTCGCTGTCTTCTGCTCCGTCTACTGCTCCGTGTGCGTAGATAAGGTTGTTCTCGAGCGCTGTCACGGGCGCCGAGCCTACGGTGATGACCGCGCTCTTTGAGTCTGTCGCGAGCGTTCTGCCGCTCTCGCTCAGGGCTTTGACCGACGCCTTGACGCTATATGCTCCGTCGTAATCGGGGATGAAGGTATAGCCTGCCGTATCGGAGACCTTAGTGTCGTTTATGAGTATCTCATATGTATAGGTCGCCGACGGCACCTCGGTGTGGGTGAGGGTGATATCAAAGCTGTCGCCTACTTCGCCCTTATCCGCTGAGAGCGTGAGCTGTGAGGTGATGGTGTAGTCGAAGGTGGAGCTGAGATAGCCGGTATCTGTCCAGTCGGTTATAACGGCTGTGTTCTTGCCCGATACGAAGTCGGCGGCGGTGATAGCTACGGATTCGTTCCAGAGCTTTTCGGAGTTGCCGCGCCAGAAGCGCATGACGGTACTGCCGGCGTTGTCGGCGGTGACAGTGTACTTGTACAGCCTGCGGCTGCCGTCATAGGTCACGCCCGTATAGGGGTTGTAGCGGCTCTTGTCCGCCTCGGCGATGATGACGCTCTTACTGCCGTTATCGGCTCTTGAGGCAGAGGTAAAGTTGACGTACATGGCAGCGCCGTCCGCCCAGTTAGAGGGATTCTCGATCTTGAGATAAAGCTCGTCGCCCTCTTTGAAGGCGGGCGCTGTATCGGCGCTTGCCGAAGGTATGACGCTGACCGCGGTGAATAGCATCAGCACAGTCAAAAGCAGTGAAAGAAGCCGTTTCATATCAGGTTCTCCTTTATACAATTACTCAATCATATTATACTGGATAAAGGCTCAAAAATCCAGAAGCCGTATGTATAAAAAAGGCTCTGTTTTTTAGTGATAATGACGGAGAATTTGATCTGTATTTTTTCGAACAAATATTTGCATTTTTATGAAACATATGTTATAATAGTTATACTTAGATAATAAGGGTGATTTTTATGAAGCCGCTGACAACAGGACAACAAAAAGTATATGACTACATACTCGAATGCTCGGAGAACGGACGCGTGCCGTCCGTGAGGGAGCTGTGCACCGCTACGGGCTTTAAATCTACCTCTACCGTGGCGTATCATCTCAAGGCTCTCGAGGAGCGCGGGCTGATACAGCGTGAAGAGGGACTCAACCGCTGCATAAGACTGACTAACGAGCAGCCTACAGCCAAGGTGCCTCTGCTGGGCAGAGTCACTGCGGGTCAGCCTATACTCGCGGTACAGGATATCGAGACCTATATACCCGTACCCAAGGACATATCCAAGGGCAGAGAGCTATTTGCGCTCAGAGTAGTGGGCGACAGTATGATCAACGCCGGTATATTTGACTCAGATATCATCATCGTCAACCGTACTCCGTCCGCCGACAACGGCGATATAGTGGTAGCTATGGTCGAGGACGAGCTCAGCGGCGAGAGCAGCGCTACCGTAAAGCGCTTTTATAAGGAGAAGGGGCACTTCAGACTCCAGCCCGAGAACGACGCCTATGAGCCTATCATCGTAGACAGAGCCGTACTGCTGGGCAAGGTGGTCACGCTGATAAGGAACTTTGAATGATCGCTAAGCGTCAGACTGAAATTTAATTATTAAATTGTTAAATCTGCGTTTACAGGAAGTTCACAAATTTTCTTGTGAATAGGATATAATATAGACAGTGCAAGAGAGATACCGCAACTCCTTGCATATGTTCTACCCTCCTCTATACGGACACAAGGTTCGTATAAAAAACCCTCATTTTATTTGGATTTATCCCCAAAAAGGAAGCGTGCGTCGAAGGACGCACGCTTCTTTCTGTCTGTATGTAAAGATCACTCGGGATCTCTGAAATCATCGTCGCTGAGATTGTATACGGTGTTGTCACGCTCGCGGGGCTTGTACTCGCGGTAGCGTCGGGTCTGCTCACTGCTCCTGTCTATCCTGCGGCGCTCGCGCTCATGCTCGCGGTCGCGGAGGCGATCCCTGCGCTCCTGTCGTCTGCCGTCGGAGGCTGTATAGGCGGCGGTAGAGAACACCACGCCCATGAATATCGCGACGACGATGACAAAGGCGATGATGCACAGGATCCACCACGATATATCCACCAGTATCATGGTCAGCCACGCTATGATGACCACGCCTACGCATATCCCGCCCGCAGCGAGCAGGGCGCTGATCGTATCCGTTATACGGTCGTAAAAGTTGAATATCGGGCTCAGGGCGGCGAGCATGACGGCGACTCCCGCGACAAGACAGCCTACCACAACAGGCAGGTTGTGATAAATGAGCATATCCAGCAGCATGGGCACGCACAGTATTGCGGCGGGCACTACCGCGTGCTCGCGGTCATATCGGCGCCATATCAGCATCAGAAAGACCGTAGCTACACAGCCGAAGATAGCCGTGCCGACAAAGCCGTGTATAAGCGGAGCAAAAAACAGGATGATAAAGTCGAGGATAGCAAAGATCGCCAGTCGTGAGCCTGTCTTGGTCCTGAGAAAAGGACGTATATCCCGAGCCTTTTGCTTATAGGTGAGCCATAGATCGCTCATGTATTCAGCGCCTCCCCGATGTGTCGATTCATATAAAGCTATTATACCATATATTGTCAGCTTTTGCAACTTATGTTATAATGAGACCATACAGATACAGAGATATGATAAGGAGAGCGTTATGGACAGAGGATATCCGATAGTTACGGTCACCAAAAAATGCGAGCGCTTCATCAAAGGCGGTCATATATGGGTATACGCCGACGAGATACTGAGCGTTGACGGAGAGTACGAGAACGGCGATATCGTTGATGTGCTGACCGATAAGGGCAGATATCTCGGCTCGGGATATATCAACGATAACTCGAAGATCCGGGTCAGGATAATTTCAAAGAACGCTAACGATCGTTTTGACGAGATGTTCTACCGCCGCAGGATAGACTATGCCATAGACTACCGTCTGACTGTGATGGGCGAGGACTTTTCATCCTGCAGGCTGATCTTCGGCGAGGCGGACGGCTTCCCGGGGTTGACGGTGGATAAGTTTGAGAACATACTGGTCGCTCAGGTATTGTCGCTCGGCACGGACAGGGTCAAGGATATCATCTTTCGCGGGCTGACAGAAGCTCTCGCCGAGCGCGGATATACTGTAGACGCGATATATGAGCGCAACGACGTCAAGGTTCGCGAGCTTGAGGGGCTGACTCAGTACAAGGACTATTACCGCGCGCAGGGGCTCAGGGACGATCTCGGACATGAGGTCGGGATCACCGAGAACGGCATAAAGTATATCGTGGACTTTGTCGACGGACAAAAGACGGGCTTCTTCCTCGATCAAAAATACAACCGCAGGGCTGTGGCGAAGATCGCAAAGGGTAAGCGAGCGCTGGACTGCTTCACCCACACGGGAGCCTTCGCCCTGAACGCCGCGACGACAGCCGAACACGTTACGGCTGTGGATATATCGCAGACCGCCGTAGATATGGCTCGCCGAAACGCCGCTCTGAACGGCTTTGAGAACATCGACTTTGTGACGGCTAACGTCTTTGAGCTGCTGACTGAGGCTGAGAGGGAGCGCAGGCGCGACTGGGACATGATAATCCTCGATCCGCCCGCCTTCACCAAGTCGCGGTCTACGGCGCGCTCAGCCGAGAGGGGCTATAAGGAGATCAACCTTAAGGCGATGAAGCTGCTGCCCAGAGGCGGATATCTCGCCACCTGCAGCTGCTCGCACTTCATGCCCGACGATAGGTTCAGAAGGATGCTGTACTCCGCGGCTGCCGACGCCGGCGTGAGCCTCAGACAGATCGAGTGCCGCCAGCAGAGCGCCGACCACCCGATTCTCTGGGGCGTAGAGGAGACGGACTATCTGAAGTTTTATATATTCCAAGTGGTATGAGAAATAATTAGGAATTAGGAATTAGGAATTATCGGAAACGATGACGCGTTTTTGATTTAAATGATTCGGGTGCGGGTGTTTTGTCCGCGCGCCTACAGAATAAAGCAGAGATTAATTATAGGTCGCTATGCGAATGTCCCTGCGGGACAGAACCCTCAGTCACCGTTCGGTGACAGCTCCCTTAGGAAAGGGAGCCTTTGAAGCTGCGCGAATGTCCCTGCGAGACGCGGTAGGGTCGAGGCGCTCCCCTACAATAGAAAAAGGTATATTAATACATTAAAAAAGGACTTCTGAGCTGATGCCCGGAAGTCCTTTTACTTTTATTGATATTATACTTTCAACTGCTGACTGACCGTCACCTACGATCAGCTCGGATGATCCGATACCGCGTTTAATCAGAAGTTCGAGCTGCCGCCGCTGTAGGAGCCGCCTCCCGAGCTGTGGCTCGAGCCGCCGTTGTTCTTAGGCTTCTCTGTGCGGGTAACGGTGCTGTACAGATAGGTATCGCGCGACTGGGTCACGTTCATACTGCCCGCGCGCACATAGTTAGCCGCTCCGTGCTCCATGGCTACGGTGATGAGCTTCTTCTTCATCGAGTTCATGATCACAAAGGCGAGGAAGAAGCCGATACCGATAGCTATGGGCAGCATATACCACTTGAGGTGGGGAGGCACAGCCTCTTTGAGTCCGAGAGCTATGGAGTTGAGAAAATCATAATAGCTGTGAGTGTCGGGGCTGTGCTTTGAGATAGCCTCGTTGCGGATATCCTCGCTCTCTTTGTTTGTGAGGCGCTTCTCGCATTTGCCGGTGCCGAAAACGCCTACCTTGCGCTTGCCGCCCTCGTCCTTGAGAGTGACATATACGAGCAGACCGTCGACGTTCACGCCGCAGGTGGTCTCATAATATCTGAACGCGTAGTCGTCGGCTGTGCCGTTGAAGCTGAAGCTCGCGCCTGTCAGATCCTTGGTAGTGATGAATACCACGTTGCAGCCGCAGGCATCGCTGACCTCCTGCATGGTGGCGAGGAGCTTGCTCTCTTCGCTGTCGGAGAGCAGTTCAGCCGAGTCGTCGAGCTTGACGGTATAGCTCGCCTCTGCCGCCGAAGCGGGCACGAGAGCCAGCGAGATAAGCAGGATGATCGCGAAGGCGAGAGCCGTAATACGTTTAGTCATATGCTCGCCTCCTTACAAAAGCTGGAACAGCCACATACCGCCGTATATGAGCGCTCCGATGACGGCTGTGATCAGCGCGGTGAATCCCCAGAACTTGCCTTTGTCGGTGGGGAGGTTGCCTACGAACTTGCCTGTCTGACCGTTCATGGCGAAGATGTATTTTTCGCCGTTATAGGTGGTGTTCATCAGCCATACGGGATAGAAGGCGTACTTAGATTTGCCGTTGGACAGACGGACCGAGGTGTTCTCGGGAATGACGGTGGCATAACCGTTGACCGTATCGGCGAAGGCGTCCTCGGTGGTAGCCTTGACGCGCTCATTGGCTCTGTTTACGGAGCTGTCGGCGTCTACGTCGTACTTGTCGGCAAAGTAGCCCGAGAGGTACGCTGTCTGAAAGTCTACCGCCTGTGAGAAGTCATAGGGCTCGACGCTCTCCATGAGGTCGTCGGGCATACGGCTGGAGCCGTCTACGGGAACATGCTCAAAGCCGATGTCGCCCGCACGGTAAACGGAGTAGTACGAGGTCTCGGTGTAGTCGTAGCGCGAGTCTGACCACATACGGACGCGTGTGGCGCGATAGCGGATATCGGCGTCAGCGTCGGCGTCAAACAGCCAGAACGGCACATAGATGCCCTTGATCTCGTCGATATGGTTCTCATCCTTAAAGACCTTGGGCAGCAAAAACTTGTTGAGATGCTCTTTATACTTAGCCTTGGCCGCCTCTTTATCGAGCTTGAAGGGGATGACGTAATCGGGCTTTAAGGCTCCCTTGAACTGCTCCATGACTATCGCGTGGTTGCCGCAGAAGGGACACTCCGTAGCGGCGGTGTTGGCGTCGCCCACTATCGCGCCGCCGCAGCTCTTGCATATATAGGTACGCAAGCCTGTCTCTTCATCCTCTGTCCACTGTGTGCCCGCCTTGGTGTCCCACTCGAGCTTATCGGTGCCCTCGTCGTTGAGGTCGGCGTCATAGCCCTTGAGGGACTCTACGTCGAACTCTGTATCGCAGAACGGGCATTTCATCTTTTGAGTCGCGCTGTCAAAGGCTATAGCGCCGCCGCAGCACGGGCATTTATATTCGTGAACTGCCATATATTCCTCCCTATATCAGCGGAGGCTATAGCGTCCTCTATAGCCTCCTGTATTAATCAATTATTATACCTTATCGTTGTTGTCGAATACGTCGCCGCACTCGGGGCAGAACTTAGGCGGGTTGGAGGGATCCTCGGGCTCCCAGCCGCACTTGTTGCACCTGAATCTTGCTGCCGCCTCGGGCTTTTTGGAGCCGCAGTTAGAGCAGAACTTGCCCTTGTTCACAGCGCCGCATGAGCAGGCCCAGCTGTCGTCCTCGGGCTTCTTGGTGCCGCACTCGGGACAGAACTTGCCTGTAGCCTGCTTGCCGCAGGAGGGACAGGTCCAGCCGCCCTGAGCGGGAGCCGCCTGAGGAGCAGCCTGAGGCGCCGCCTGCTGCTGAGCCTGTTGCTGCTGACCCATCTGGAAGAGGCTTGCCGCTGTGCCGCCCATAGCTCCCTGAGCCATACCCATGCCCATGAAGCCTGTCATAGCGCCGCCCTGGTTCTTCGCGGCGTCCTGCATAGCCTGAGCCTGAGAGCCGACGAGGTGAGCCGCGGCCATGTTGGGATCGCGGAAAGCAGCGTTGCGCTGTACCTCTCTGAGCATCGCCTGATCCTCTTCGGGGAGGTCGATGTTCTCAAAGGCTATTGATACCAGCTTGATGCCGCGCAGGCTGCCCCATTTATCGTCCAGTACCTCGTTAGCCGCAGCGGTGAGATCCTCCTGATTATCGCCCAGCTCATAGGGGCGGATCTCTTTGTGAGAGATCTTGCCGAAGGTGGGTCTGAGAGAGTTTATGAACTCAGCCTTGAGCTGCTTGTCGATCTCTGAGCGCTTGTAGTCGCCGCCGCCGAAGTTGCCGCAAACGTTGGTGTAGAACAGTATCGGATCGACTACCTTGTAGCTGTAGTAGCCGTTGCAGCGTACTCTTACATCGAGATCTATGCCGATCTTGCTGTCGACCACTCGGAACGGAACGGGATTAGCCGTGCCGAAGGGGTTCTCCATCATTTCTTTGGTATTGAAGTAGTAAACGCGCTGATCCTTGGGAGGCTCGCCGCCGTAGGTGAAGCGCTTACCGATATTCTTAAAGGTGTTCTTGATGCTCTCGCCGAGAGGACCGGTGAAGAGCGAAGGCTCTGTCTTGGAGTTGTAGGTATACTCGCCGGGCAGAGCGCAGATCTCGGCTACAACGCCCTGATCCGTGATGATAGCGCACTGACCGTCTGCTACTACCAGACCCGAACCATCGGAGATGACGTTGTCGGAGCCTTTTGTGTTGGATGAACGAGAAGAAGTCTTTTTCTCACCTTTGCGAGCGATAACGTCCTTGGGAAGAGCGTCGCAGGTGAAAAATTCTTTCCACTGGTCGGCAAGGACTCCGCCTACGGAGCCTATGCCTGCTTTAATAAGTCCCATATGAATTCCTCCTGTAAATGGATTGCGGCAGAGATATGTGCAGCCGCTAATATTATCACAGCATAATTATACTATATAATATATATAAAAAGCAAGTGATAAAATGTATATAATATGTGAACTATATTAGGCAAATAGCACAAAGGGGAGTCGGTGGTTGGTAGTTGGTGGTTGGTAGTTGGTAGTTGGTGGTTAGTGGTGGATATGTAGGGGAGGGTCGCGGCACGCCCCTACAAATAGATCAAAGGTTTGTTATGGTCGCTTCGCGAATGCCGCTGACGCGGCGCGGGCGGGTCAAGACCCGCCCCTACAATGGGTGATATCGGCTGTTTGAGTTACAGCCTCACTGAGGCGGCAGAGCCGTTCCACCTTTTCCTCAGTCGGAGACGGCTCCCCTTAGGGAAGATCACCTTAAGGGGAAGGCTTTTTGCTGTCGCAAATGCCGCTGACGCGGCGCGGGAGGGTCAAGACCCGCCCCTACAATAAGTTTTGCGCAAAAAATCACCCCTGAGGATAACTCAGGGGTGATGATTCACTTATAGCTGTATCGTGATACGGGAATCACTTGACCTTCCAGATCTCTTCGGCGTACTGGAGGATGGTGCGGTCGGAGCTGAAGGTGCCGCAGTGAGCGACGTTCTTCAGGCACTTGGTACCGAAGGCGATGCGATCCTTGTAGTCGTTGTTAGCCTGCAGCTTTTTAGCTACATAATCCTGCAGATCGTAGAGCAGGAAGTAATGATCGGCGTGATGCCAGTTGGTGCCGTTGATGAGAGCGTTGTGAAGCTCTGCGAAGCTGCCCTCGCCCTGGGCGCCGTTATCGTTGAAGGTGCCGTCGATCAGGGTATCGACAACGCGTTTGATCATCGGGTTGGAGTTGTACAGAGCGCGGGCGTCGTAGCCGTCCTTCTTGAGGCGCTCGATATCCTCGACTCTGCCGCCGAAGATATACTCGTTCTCTTCGCCTGCCTGCTGAGCTATCTCGACGTTAGCGCCGTCGTAGGTGCCCAGAGTAACGGCGCCGTTGAACATGAACTTCATGTTACCGGTACCGGAAGCCTCTGTACCCGCGGTGGAGGTCTGCTCGGAGATATCGGCGGCGACTACGAGCTTCTCAGCGTAGGAGACGTTGTAGTTGCTGACAAATACTACCTGCAGCTTATCCTTGGTGTCGGGATCGTTGTTTACGAGGTTGGCGATCTCGTTGATGTACTTGATGATAGCCTTAGCTCTCTTGTAGCCGGGAGCAGCCTTAGCGCCGAAGATGAAGCAGGTGGGCTGGAAGTTGGGGAGCTGGCCGCTCTTGATGCGGAAGTAGATCCACATGATAGAGAAGGCGTTGAGGAGCTGACGCTTATACTCGTGCAGACGCTTGACCTGGATGTCAAAGATGAACTTGGGATTGATCTCAACGCCGTCCATCTTCTTGATGTAGGCTGCGAGCTGCTTTTTCTTGGTAGCCTTGATCTTGTTGAACTCCTTGACGGACTCGGGGTTGATGAACTCCTCGAGCTTATCCATCTTGCTCATATCCTTGAGCCAGCCGGGTCCGATGCGGTCGGTGATGAAGGAGGCGAGCTCGGGGTTGCACAGACCGAGCCAGCGGCGCTGTGTGATACCGTTGGTCTTGTTCTGGAAGCGCTCGGGATATACCCAGTACCACTCCTTGAGGACGTCGTTCTTGAGGATCTCGGTGTGGATCCAGGCGACGCCGTTTACATAGCTGCTGACATACATAGCGAGGCGAGCCATATGTACCTTGCCGTCGCGGATGATGCCCATGGCGTTGATGTTGTGCTCTTCAACGCCCTTATACTTGAGGTCGTGCCACTGACGATCGTTGATGCGCTCGATGATGGCGAATACCTCGGGGATGACCATCTTCATCAGGCCGGTATCCCACTTTTCGAGAGCCTCGGACATGACGGTGTGGTTGGTGTAGTTAAATACCTTCTGGGCGATGTCGAACGCCTCGTCAAAGCCGACGCCCTCGTTGCCGAGCAGACGGATCAGCTCGGGGATGGATACTACGGGATGAGTATCGTTGAGCTGGATAGTGGTCATCTCGGCGAAGTGCGAGAAGTCGTTATCATATTTCTTCTTATACTTGCGGATGATATCCTGCAGAGAAGCGGAGGAGAAGAAGTACTGCTGCTTCAAGCGCAGGATCTTACCCTCGTAGCTGTTATCGTTGGGATAGAGAACCTTAGAGATGTTCTCGCAGTTGTTCTTGTTCTTTACCGCGTCGTCATATCTGCCGTCGTTGAAGGCGAGGAAGTCAAAGCCTTCGACGGGTTCCGCCTGCCACATACGCAGGGTGTTGACGTTCTTGGTGCCGTAGCCGATGATAGCCATATCGTAGGGCACCGCTACAACGGTGCTGTCGGCGAAGTTGACTATCTGCGCCTGATCCTCGCGGCGGATGCACCACGGGTCGGGATACTTGAGCCAGTCGTCGGCGACCTCTACCTGATAGCCGTCCTTGATGAGCTGCTTGAACAGACCGTAGCGGTAGAAGATACCGTAGCCGTCGAGCGGAACATCCTGTGTAGCGGCAGAGTCGAGGAAGCAGGCGGCGAGTCTGCCCAGACCGCCGTTACCGAGAGCGGCGTCCTCGATATCCTCAAAGCGGTTGATATCGATGCCCTTGCTCTTCAGGAGGTCTCTTACCTCTTCGAGTATGCCCATGCAGTACAGGTTGTTGTAGAACATCCTGCCCATGAGGAACTCTGCGCTGAAGTAGTAGGCTCTGCGGCTCTCTTCGTGTTTCTTCTTGCTCTTGCGCCAGTTGTCGGCGATCTCGCCCATGATAGCCTTACCTATGACAAGGTGCAGCTGCTCTGTGGTAAGATCCTTGGGTTTTTTACAATACGCGCTCTTGGATATAGCGGTAATCTGATCCATAGTTATCGCCATATTAATCCTCCTCCAATCGTGAATATGTTTTTGAAAGGTTGTAAAGTCTTTCGGTTATATCCTTGGTAATAGCGTCCTTCTTGATCCTCCATGCCCAGTTGCCGCCGAGGGTCGAGGGTGTGTTTATCCTCGCCTCGGAGCCTAAGCCTAAGATGTCCTGCATCTGGATGATGGCGTAGTCCGCTACACTCTTATAGGCCTCTTCGATGAATTTCCAGTTGACCTCGTCGCCGGGCTTGATGCCGAGATACTGATCGCAGTGCTCTCTCTCCCAGCCCTTGGTCTGTGCGTACCAGCCCATGACGGTATCGTTGTCGTGGGTGCCGGTATATACAACGCAGTTGTGGTCGTAGTTGTGCGGTAAAAAGGCGTTGGTCTCGTCGTCCGCAAAAGCGAACTCGAGCACCTTCATGCCCGGATAGCCTGATTCTTTGAGCAGCTCCTTGACGCTGTCGAAGAGCTCGCCCAGATCCTCGGCGACTATCTCGATATCGCCTAAGGTCTCGCGCATGACGTTGAAGAAGTCGATGCCGGGGCCTTCCTTCCACTCGCCGGTGATGGCGTTCTCTGCGCCGAAGGGGATGGCGTAGTAGGTGTCGAAGGCGCGGAAGTGGTCGATACGGGTGATGTCAAAGAGCTTATCGGCGGCGGCGATGCGATCCATCCACCACTTGTAGCCCGTGCTCTTGAGGTAGTCCCAGTCATACAGCGGGTTGCCCCAGAGCTGACCTGTCTCGGAGAAGTAATCGGGCGGGCAGCCTGCAACGCAAACGGGCTTGCGCTCCTTATCGAGCCAGAATACCTCGGGGTTAGCCCATGTATCTGCCGAGTCCATCGCAACATAGATAGGCATATCGCCCAGCAGCTTGATGCCCTTGCCGTTCACATAAGCGCGAAACTCCTCCCACTGCTTATAGAACTCGAACTGCATCCACTTCCAGAAGTCGATCTCGTCCTTGAACTTGCGGGTATAGCGGGCGATAGCCTTCTCGTCGCGCAGACGTATCTCGGCGTCGTCCCAATCGGGCCATGCCTTGTTGTCAAAGTGCTTTTTGACCGCCATGTACAGGGCATAGTCCTTGAGCCACGCGGCGTTCCTGCGCTTAAAGGACTTGAACTCCTTTTGATCGTCGCCGGAGATGTACTTGTCATAGGCGAGTCTGAGCACCTTGAAGCGGCTGTAGTAGATGGCGCCGTAGTCGATCTCTTCATCGCTGCCGCACCAGTAAAACTTCTTGATCTGATACTTGGTGAGCAGTCCCTCCTTGACGAGGGTGTCGAGGTCGATCATGTAAGGGTTGCCCGCGTAGGTAGAGAAGCTCTGGTAGGGGCTGTCGCCGTAGCTGGTGGGTCCGACGGGCAGTATCTGCCAGATGGACTGGCCTGCCTTCTTCAGAAAATCAGCGAATTTTCTGGCCTCTTTGCCGATGGTGCCTATGCCGTAAGGCGAGGGCAAAGAGGTGATAGGCATGAGCACACCGGAAACTCTTGCCATAATTTCAACTCCTGTCTGTATTAAATTTTTATCGGATTTGCCCATACAGAGCATACTTACCGATACTATTCTTAAACATTTTAACATACATACAGCCAAAATACAACCTTTTTTATAAAAAACAGACTGAAATAACACAGAAAAATCTGCCCATGTAGCAGAGAGTATGATAAGTAACGGAAACGAGGATAAAAAAGGGGTAGGGGCGGTTGGTGGTTGGTAGTTGGTAGTTAGCGGGTATTGGCAGTTATTATTGTAGGGGAGGGTCTTGTTCCTCGCCGGAGACGGCTCCCCCCTTGTCCTTCGGACATTCCCCCAACGGGGGTACCGCCCGCATAATGTAGAAAAACCTATTACGCCTCATCTGACGGACACGCGTGTCACGGGGAAAGCGCGCAGAACAATATAAAGAGAAATTCTGTTTTGTTTCGCGAGAGATAACGCAACAATATAATACAAAGTAAACGCCTGACTCGATGCAGTGAGAAATGATACATATAATGCGGCTTGAGTCAATAATCGAGGTGTATTGTAACGTTTCGTTATCTCTCCCTCCGAGTTCGCCTACGGCGAACCCACCTCCCTCGTCAAAGGGAGGCTTGGAAACGCCCTGCGTTACGATAAAGTCCGCTTGTCATTCTGAGCACAGCGAAGAATCTTAGTGTTTTATGCGGTTTTAAGATCCTTCGACTTCGCTCAGGATTACAATTGAAAAGAGCTCTTCTTCTTTTCAGACACAAAAAAGGCTCCGGATCACTCCGGAGGCTTTGACTTTACAGCTTTTCGATCTCTTTATACGCGAAGTACAGCGCGGCGGCTGAGGCGAGCTGACGTATACGCTCGCGGTCGGCGTTGTTCTCGCCTAGCAGCATCTTATGGGTATGCAGCCCCAGCTCTGTGCTGACGCCTATATATACCAGCCCGACGGGCTTGTACTGGCTGCCGCCCAAGGGACCCGCTATGCCGGTGGTGGATATGCCGATATCCGCGCCCGAGAGCAGACGCACGCCGCGAGCCATCTCGGAGGCAGTGCGATCCGATACCGCGCCGTAGGTGGCGAGGGTCTCGTCCCTGACGCCGAGGAGCTTGTGCTTGATGAAGTTCGCGTATGAGCAGACTCCGCAGTCGAACACGCCGCTCGCTCCGCTGACCGAGGTTATCGCCGAGGATATCATGCCGCCCGTGCAGCTCTCGGCTGTGGCTATGCGCTTTTTGGCTTTTGTCAGAGCGTTCACAAGCAGCTCGGGCAGGTCATCTTCTTTTATATTTTCTTGAGCAAGAAGCTCGAGGAACTCAGATGTTTTCATATTTACCTCCGTTTGTTCAGTGAGGAATTAGGAATTAGGAATGAGGAATTTAGGGAGGGCTTAGCCCTCACCCGATCAATAAAGCACCATGAATCGTGCGCTTGTAACTATACATACGGCTTACGGAAATATCACTGCAATATAAATCAAAACGCGTCAGCGTTTCCCTTAACTACTAACTACCAACCACCAACCACCAACTACCAACTATTTTACCACTGTTTTTTCGCTATTGCAATCCGAGGCGAAATTTGTTAGAATTTATTTACATTTTATAGGATGAGATTGCCACGGGCTAAAGCCCTCGCAATGACTTTTTGATTACGGTGATATTATGGCTTGGTTTTTTGCCGATGATGAGATCACAACAGAATACTATACGATATCCGGCGAGGACGCGGCGCATATATCGCGCTCGCTTAGGATGCGCGCGGGCGAGGAGCTGACCCTGTGTACTCCCGACGGCAGACGGCACGACTGCGTGATCGACGAGGTCACCAAGGACAGCGTGAGAGTCAGGGTGCTGAGAAGTACCGTATGCGAACAGGAGCCCGAGCTGAAGGTGAGCCTGTATGTGGCGCTGATGAAGGGCGATAAGATAGACGATGTGGTGCAGAAGGCTGTCGAGCTGGGAGTGTATGAGATCACGCCGTTCATCTCGGCGAGGTGCATCTCGCGTCCCGACGGCAAGAGCATGGACAAGAAGATCGCCCGCTGGCAGAAGATAGCCGACAACGCCGCTTCGCAGTCACGGCGCGGCATTATCCCGAGGGTGAATCCGTGCATAGATATCCGCGACATCCCGCGATATGTTCAAAACGTCGAGAAGGCTGTGGTCTTTTATGAGTGCGGCGGCGATAGGCTGAGAGATATCATCCCCGCCGACTGCCGCTCGATAGCCCTTATCACGGGCGCGGAGGGCGGCTTTGAGCAGGATGAGATAGACAGGCTGACCGACCGCGGCGTTATCGCGGCGACTCTGGGCAAGAGGATACTGCGCGCTCAGACAGCGCCCGTAGCCGCCCTGTGCGCGGCGATGCTGCTGACGGGGAACTTAGAATAATAGTTAGGAGTGAGGAGTTAGGAGTGAGGAGTTAAGGGAAACGCAGACACGCGTGTCCGCGTTTTGGTTTATATAAATCGGGTGCGGGCAACGCCCGCCATAAACTCCTAACTCCTAACTACTCACTCCTAACTGATCAAACGGAGGTATATTATGTTAGGCTTTATATGCGCTCTCGGGATCGAGGTCGAGGGCATAGTAAAAATGATGGATAAAATCGAAAAAAAGACTGTCGCCAAGATCACCTACTATAAGGGCGAGATCGACGGCACGGACGCGGTCTGCTGTGAGTGCGGCATAGGCAAGGTGAACGCCGCCATGAGTACACAGCTTATGATAGACCTGTACAGCCCCGATGTGATAATCAACAGCGGCATAGCGGGCTCGCTGTCGGGCGATATACGCATAGGCGATATCGTGGTGTCGGACGACTGCGTCCAGCACGATATGGACGGCACCGAGATGGGCGATCCTCTCGGCATGGTGCAGTTCAACGACGAGAAGCGTATCGAGATACCCGCAGACAAGGCGACAGCGGACAAGCTGTACGCCGCCTGCAAAACCATAGAGGGGATCACGGTGTTCCGCGGCAGGATAGCCTCGGGCGACGCTTTTATCGCCTCACATGAGCGCAGACAGCGCATCGCGGAGCATTTCGGCGCTCTCGCGTGCGAGATGGAGGGCGCCGCCGTGGGCACTGTGTGCTACCGCAACGGTGTGCCCTTCGCGATACTGCGCAGTATCTCGGATGACTTCAACAACAATGAGCTGATGGACTACTACAAGTTCCGCGAGATAGCCGCCGGGCACTCTATACGGGTGATAGGGGAGTTTATAAGGAATTAGGAGTTTGGAATTAGGAATTAGGAATTATGGGAAACGCAGACACGCGTGTCCGCGTTTTGGATTTATAATGCCGGCAGATTACCTTAACGCTGTATATACTGTTACAATCACAGGATTTACTTTATTGATCGGGCGCGGGCAGAGCCCGCCCTCAATTCCTGATTCCTCATTCATCACTCCTAATTGAACAACAGCACCGCCGAAAGCGGTGCTGTTGTTTTATGCAGTATATTTGATTTGATCAGTTCTTTCTGTCTCTGCGGGGACGGGGACCGCGGCCTCTGCCGCCGTCGCGGCGGGGCTTGCGCTCCTCTGAGATATCGTTCTCGGGGGTGAGACCGTCTACCTCGATAAGTACGTCTCTGCGGCTGAGGTTGAGTCTGCCTTTGTCGTCTATCTCGAGTACCTTTACGCGGATGACGTCGCCTACGTTGACTACGTCGGTCACCTTATCGACACGCTTGACGTCGAGCTGGCTGATGTGAACCAGACCTTCCTTGCCGGGAGCGATCTCTACGAACGCGCCGAAGTCCATCAGGCGTGTTACCTTGCCCAGATACATAGCGCCGGGCTCGGGATCGGTGGCGATGGTCTTGATGATCTCGATAGCGCGCTGACACTTTTCTGCGTCGAGGCCCGCTACGAATACCTGACCGAGCTCGCCGTCTTCTTCGATATCTATCTTACACTCGCACTGAGCCTGGATCTCTTTGATGACCTTGCCGCTCTTACCGATTACCTCGGCTATCTTGTCCGCGTCGATGGTGGTGGTGAACATCTTGGGAGCGTAGGGGCTGAGCTCGGGACGAGGCTCGGCGATAGCCTTGAGCATTACCTCGTCGAGGATGTAGTTACGCGCCTTATGGGTCTTTTCGAGAGCCTCTTTGACCATCTCGGGCAGCAGTCCGCTGATCTTGAGGTCCATCTGGATAGCTGTGATGCCGTCCTTGGTACCGGCTACCTTGAAGTCCATATCGCCGAAGAAGTCCTCGAGACCCTGGATGTCTACCATGGTCATCCAGCGCTCGCCTTCGGTGATAAGACCGCAGGAGATACCGGCTACGGGAGCCTTGATCGGTACACCGGCGTCCATCAGAGCCAGTGTGGAGCCGCATACGGAGCCCTGAGAGGTGGAGCCGTTTGAAGAAACGACCTCGGATACCAGTCTGAGTGAATAGGGGAACTCCTCCATAGAGGGGATGACGGGCAGCAGAGCTCTCTCGGCGAGAGCGCCGTGGCCGATCTCTCGTCTGCCGGGACCGCGTGAGGGTCTTGTCTCGCCTACGGAGTAGCTGGGGAAGTTATAGTGGTGCATATAGCGCTTTTCGGTCTCATCGTCGATACCGTCGAGCAGCTGCATATCGCCAACGGTGCCGAGGGTAGCGATGGTCAGTACCTGAGTCTGACCTCTGGTGAACAGACCCGAGCCGTGTACTCTGGGCAGGATGCCTACCTCGCTCGCGAGAGGACGGATGTCGTCCATGCCTCTGCCGTCTACACGCTTCTGCTCGTCTAAGAGCCAGCGGCGGACGATGAACTTCTGTGTCTTGTACAGGCACTCGTCGATCTTAGCTTCACTCTCGGGATATATCTCGTCGAATTTCTCGTGTACTGCCTCATAGATGGGCTTGAGTCTCTCGTCGCGGACGGTCTTGTCATCTGTATCGAGAGCGACCTTGATGTCCTCCTCGGCGAACGCCTTGATAGCCTCGAACATATCGTGATCCGGCTCATTAGAGGGATATTCGAACTTAGGCTTGCCGATCTCGGCGACTATGCCCTTGATGAACTCGATGATCTTCTGGTTAGCCTCGTGACCCGCCATGATAGCGTTGTACATGACTTCGTCGGACACGCAGTTAGCGCCTGCCTCGATCATCGCGATGCGCTCGGAGGTGGAGGCTACGGTGGTGGACATATCGCTCTTCTTGCGCTGCTCGGCGTTGGGGTTGATGACGATCTCGCCGTCTACCAGACCTACCGAAACGCCCGAGATGGGGCCGTTCCACGGGATATCCGAGATAGAGATAGCGATGGAGGTACCGATCATAGCGGTGATCTCGGGAGCGCAGTCGGGGTCTACCGACATGACGGTAGCCACGATGGATACGTCGTTGCGCATATCCTTGGGGAAGAGAGGACGGATGGGACGGTCGATGACGCGTGAGGTGAGGATAGCCTTCTCACTGGGTCTGCCCTCGCGGCGCATATAGCTGCCGGGGATCCTGCCTACAGAGTAGAGCTTCTCTTCATAGTCCACCGAGAGGGGGAAGAAGTCGATGCCGTCACGGGGCTTAGCCGAAGCTGTAGCCGCGACGTGTACTACGGTGTCGCCGTAGCGTACCAGACACGCGCCGTTAGCCAGCTGTGTCATCTTGCCGGTCTCTACGACCAGTGGTCTGCCCGCGAACTCTGTCTCAAATACGCGGTACTTGTCAAAAATCATAGGTTTGTTAGCCATACAAATTTCCTCCTGTAATTATATTTAACAGGATCTTTGGGCTGTGTTTAGCAATAAAACCAAGACTCGCTTTTAGAATTAGGAATTAGAAAATAGGAATTAGGAATTAAGGGAAAATCCTTTGGATTTTTGAATATATAATAATATTATTGACCGTAAAGAATCGTTCTCAGAAAACTGAGCAAAAGTTACATTATATATCAGGCGCGGACGGAGTCCGCCATAAATTCCTCATTCCTAATTTCTAATTCCTACTTAACAAAAGTCCTCGTTTTACCGCTAAATAACAACACCAAAATCCTGTTATTATACTGTTTTGTAATTTGCCGATTAACGAAATGCAGGGCAAACGGAATATCCCGTCTGCCCTTTCTTCCATTACTTACGGATACCCAGTCTCTGGATGATAGAACGGTATCTCTCGATGTCTACCTTGATGAGGTAGTTGAGCAGCGCGCGGCGCTGACCGATCATCTTGAAGAGGCCGCGGCGGGAGTGATGATCCTTCTTGTGGATCTTGAGGTGCTCGGTAAGGTCGTTGATACGCTTTGTGAGCAGAGCGATCTGTACCTCGGGCGAGCCTGTGTCACCCTCGTGGGTGGCGTACTCCTGCATGATAGCGAGCTTTTCTTCTTTCAGCATCATTTTCACCCTTTCTAAGTTTGATGGCGCACCGCATAGTACAGGGCAGGTGAAATCCCCATATTAGGGCGTATCCCCTGAACCATGTCGGACGCTACTTGATATAATACCATAATTATTCTGAAAAGTAAAGAAAAAATTAGTGGCTATACTTGCACATTTTGCGCTGTGTTACTTATCTTTTTTAGACAAATTGGCTATCAGCTCCACAGCCTGAGCCTTTTGCACGTCTGACAAAGCTCTGAACGCTGCCACCAGCCCTCGCTCCGCCTTGGAGAGCTGATATATCGGGCTGTCGGCGGATGAGTCCAGCACAGCCTTGGATGAGCCGCGGCTGCTGTCGGGCAGCAGCGCCTCGACAGGCACGTTGTATATCTCGGCTATCCTGAGCAGCGTGGGCAGCCTCGGGCGGCTGTCGCCTGTTTCGTACTTGGTGTAGGTCGAGCGGTCTATGCCTAAGGCGTTAGCTACCTGCTGATGTGACAGCGCCGAAGCCTCGCGGTAGTAGCGGAGCTTCTCGGATAACTCTTTCAAATCATTTTTACCGTTGTTTTGACCCATTATCACACCCCCTGTTTCACTGAATAACAGTATTACTCTCGTTGCAGTAAAATTATATAGTGAAGTTTCTTCACTAACAACAAACAGTGAACAAAATTCACCACTGCATATTATGCCCCATTTAAAGCGGCATAATACTGCTCGCGCGGGTTTTCGGGATGTGCGGTCTCAGGGACGCGTGAGGGCATTTTATTTGCGGCAGTAAGCTCGGATAAGGCGCCGGCTTGAGGCTACGGGTCTCATCCGGACGAGGATGTTCAGATTTCTCTCAAAAATGTAGGTTTGTCAATGATGTGTTACACATCAAGAAAGAATGACCTCTCCAGTATGTAAGAAGTGGTCAAGAAACTCTCGCGGAGATTTCCAACCAAGAG
>CACYSI010000024.1 GCA_902776975.1 uncultured Ruminococcus sp. | reverse complement strand
ATGTACGGCAAGAGAGATTTGGAAAATAATATATAAGACAAAATCATGACCACCCGTAAAACGGGTGGTTTGCTCTGGGGCTATAAGCCCCTGTTACTGACCCGCGTCTCAAGGCGCGGGCTTTAACTTTGTTCAAGCCTTATTGTCTTTGCCTCTTTGGCTACCCCTGAAGGGGTTTATTTGCTGAATGGATCTTCATATTCTTTTACGCTCAATTTATCCATCGCTATATCCGACTTCTCTTGGTCTTGTATATATTTCCTTATCGTTGATTCATTTAGTCCAACGGTAGAGACATAATATCCCTCAGCCCAAAAGTGCCGATTCCCAAACTTGTACTTTAAATTTGCGTGCTTATCGAACATCATAAGCGCGCTTTTTCCTTTAAGGTATCCCATAAAACTTGACACACTTGTTTTGGGTGGTATACTTAATAGCAGATGTACATGGTCGGGCATCATATGTCCTTCCAGTATTTCTACACCTTTATACTTACACAGCGTTCTGATTATATCTCTTAAGCTGCCTCTGTACTGATTATATATTACTTTTCTTCTGTACTTCGGTACTATAACGATGTGATATTTACATAACCACTTCGTATGGGCTAAGCTGTTGTATTGGTTCGCCATTAAACTCTCCTTTCTTCTACAATAAGGCTTGAACATCTTTATTGTAACAGATCGGAGAGTTTTTGTATAACTTTCGACGCGCACCCGCATAGCGGGTGGTTGCTTGTACCGCTCTTACGAGCGGCACTGTCTAAAGACATTAATAAAAAGGCTGTTCACACGAACAGCCTTTCATTTTGCGTATTTACAGTTCCTTACTCCGCGTCTTCCCAGTTATGCCAGACGTTCTGGATATCGTCGTTATCCTCGAACATATCCAGCATCTTCTGCATCTGTACCTGTACGTCGGGATCGTCGATCTTTGTGTAGGTCGAGGGTACCTGCTCTACCTCAGCGGAGGCGAACTCATAGCCCTGAGCCGCCAGATCATCGCGTACCGCGCTCAGATCCTCCGGCTCGGTGTAGATGGTGAAGATATCCTCGTCAGCCTCAAAGTCGGCAGCGCCTGCTTCGAGAGCGGCTTCCATAACGGTGTCCTCATCCTTGTCGAGGTCCTCGCGCTCGATGATGAGCACGCCCTTCTTCTCGAACATGAAGCCTACACAGCCGGGTGTACCCATGTTGCCGCCGAATTTATCAAAATAGTGTCTGACCTCGCCCGCTGTACGGTTGCGGTTGTCTGTCAGAGCCTCTACGATCACGGCAACGCCGCTGGGACCGTAGCCCTCGTATGTTACAGCCTCATAGTCGGCTGCCTCGCCGCCCTGAGCCTTCTTTATGATGCGCTCGATATTGTCGTTAGGTACGTTAGCCGCCTTAGCTTTGGCTATGCAGTCTCTGAGCTTAGAGTTTACATTGGGGTCGGCGCTGCCGCCGTCGCGGATAGCTACCATAAGCTCTCTGCCGATCTTGGTGAATACCTTGGCGCGGGCCGCGTCGTTCTTACCCTTTTTCTGTTTAATGGTGCTCCATTTATTATGTCCTGACATTGTTTATCATTCCTTCTCTGTTTAATGTCATTGCGAGGCGCTTAAGCCGTGGCAATCTCAACCGATAAATTCACTTTATCTTACTAACTATACCACAATAAGCAGATATTGCAAATATTAGTTACAATTTTGTAATAACTCTATTGCCCGATATAGCTCTGTGTGATAGAATTAAGTGGTAAATATGGATAAAGGGGGTTATTTCTTTGATCATGTCTATGACCGGCTTCGGCAGAGCTGAGCTGTCTGTCGGAACCAGAGATATCATCGTAGAGATAAAGAGCGTGAACCACCGCTATTTTGAGTTTTCCTGCCGCACTACCAGAGGCTACAGCTTTCTTGAGGATAAGCTCAAGAAGTACGTCGGCTCCAAGGTCAGCCGCGGCAAGGTCGATATGTATGTCAGCATAACCGAGACGGATGATACATCGGTCGAGGTAGAGCTCAACAAGCCGCTCGCTAAAGGCTATATCGACGCTATGCGCGCCATGGCTGACGAGTACGGTATCAGCGACGACATATCGGTATCTACGCTGTCAAGATTCAACGATGTGTTCCAGATCAGCAGACCTCCGGCGGATGAGGACGCGGTATTCGCCGATGTAAAGGTAGCCGTAGACGTGGCTTTGGAGCATTTTTTGTCTATGCGCAGAGCGGAGGGCGAGAAGCTCAGAGCGGATATCCTCTCACGCAGCGAGACCATCATGTCTATAGTCGGCGAGATCGAGGTGCGTTCTCCTCTTACGGTGCAGGAGTACCGCGAGAGGCTTTACGCAAAGCTCAAGGATGTTTTGCAGAGTAACGATATCGACGATCAGCGCATACTTACCGAGGCGGCGATCTTCGCCGATAAGGTCGCTGTGGATGAAGAGACCGTACGCCTGCGCTCGCACTTCGATCAGATGAAGGTATTTCTCGATTCATCCGAGCCCGTAGGCAGAAAGCTCGACTTCATCGTTCAGGAGATGAACCGTGAGGCTAACACCATCGGCTCTAAGGTCAACGATTCCAAGCTCGCTCATAAGGTAGTCGATATCAAGGGCGAGATCGAGAAGATCCGCGAGCAGGTACAGAATATCGAGTAACGGGTGACATTATGCGATTTGTGAACATAGGCTTCGGCAACGTGGTAAATATCAGTAAGATAGTGTCTGTGGTCAGCCCCGAGTCAGCTCCGATCAAGCGAGTGGTGCAGATGAGCAAGGCGGCTTCTACACTGATAGACGCTACCTTCGGGCGTAAGTGCAAGGCGGTCATCATCACTGACAGTGATTATATCGTGCTGTCGGCGCTCACCGCCGAGACCATAGCAGCGAGGATGGAGGATTCACATGAAGAATAAAGGTCTGTTGATTGTATACACCGGCGCTTCGGGAGTAGGCAAGGGTACAGTGATGAAGAAGCTGCTCGCCTCAGAGCCTAACTTCCGCCTCTCCGTTTCAGCCACTACTCGCGCTCCTCGCGAGGGCGAGGCGGACGGCAGAGAGTATTACTTTGTCACTCGTGAGCGCTTTGATGAGATGATAGCCGAAGACGGCTTTTTGGAGCATGCCGAGTATGTCGGCAACAAGTACGGTACGCCTAAGGCTCCCGTATTCAAAATGCTCGACGAGGGCTTAGATGTTTTTCTCGAGATAGAGGTCAAGGGCTTTTTACAGATCAAAAAGGCATATCCCGAGTGCGTGAGCATCTTCATCATCCCGCCCTCATTTGAGGAGCTCAGGCTCAGGCTCGAGGGCAGAGGCACAGAGAGCCCCGAGGTGATCGAAGAGCGTCTCAGGACAGCCGAGAGTGAGATCGGCTATAAAGAAATGTTTGATTATATTGTTGTCAACGATGATGCCGACAGAGCCGCGAGAGAGGTCATGTCCATCATCGCGGATATAAAGAAGGATAAGGAGTAATAATTATGAAAAGAGCATCTTTAGACGATATGCTGACAGGCAAGGAGAGCCGTTACGCTCTTGTTATCGGCGTAGCTAAGCGCGCCAGAGAGATCGCCGATGAGTTTAAGGAGGAGGGCGTCATCACCGATGAGAAGCCTGTCCTCATGGCTATCGAAGATTTCAAAAACCATAAATATAATATCCTCGAAGAGGATGACGAGGACTGATGACCTCAAAGGTCGCTTATGTCGCGGTCGAAAACGCGATATATCACTTTGATAAGCAGTTCAGCTATCTTATACCCGAGGGTATGAGGGCTATGCCGGGCTGCCGTGTCGCGGTACCCTTCGGCAGAGGCAACTCTAAGCGTCAGGGCATCATACTGTCTGTAGGTGATTCAGACTCTGATGATCTCAAAGAGATATCGGAGCTTCTCGATACAGAGCCGGTGCTTAACGATGAGATGCTCGGTATGTGCGCGTTCATCAAGAACCATTGCTTCTGTACCTATTATGACGCGGTCAAGGCTATGCTGCCGGCAGGCATCAACTACCGTCTGTCTGTAGAATACTCCGTCAGCCGTGATTTGGGCGACAGATTTTATGATTTGCCCGATGAATGGCGCAGGATCGTTTCTATTATTCGCTCAAAGAATAATAAAGCGGAAAAGCACAGCCTTTTGCAAGAGCTCGGTTACGCCGATTCTACGGTATTGGATGATATGGCATCGGACGGTGTGTTGTTCAAGAACGATTCCGCTCAGCGCAGGATAGGGGATAAGACCGTCAAGATGATGCGTCTTGCCGATGACGCTGACACTGCGGCTCAGGGGATGAAGCTCAGCCCTAAGCAGGAGAGCGTGCTCGATCTGCTCACTACAGTCGGTTCAGCCTCGGTCAAAGAGATCTGCTACTATACCGGCGTTACTGCATCCGTGCCCGATACGCTTGTCAGAAAGGGACTCGCTGAGTATTTTGATGATGAAGTATTCAGAGTGCCTAAGTCGGCTGAGGTCAAAAAGCGTGAGATCAGTCTGACCGATGAACAGCAGAGCGCGTATGATGATCTGTACAGCCTGTACAGATCGGGCGCTCCCGAGGTATCACTGCTTTACGGCATCACAGGCTCGGGCAAGACGTCTGTATTTTTCAAGCTCATGGAGCGGGTGGTATCAGACGGCAGGGACGTCATCGTCATGGTGCCCGAGATAGCTCTTACGCCTCAGCTTATAGCTGTGTTCAGAGCGCATTTCGGTGATAAGGTCGCGGTATTCCACAGCGCCTTGTCGCTCGGCGAAAGACTCGATGAGTACAAGCGCGTCAGCCGCGGTATAGCTAAGATCGCGGTAGGTACACGCTCCGCGATATTCGCGCCGTGCGCCGATTTGGGTCTGATAATCATGGATGAGGAGCAGGAGCATACCTATAAGTCCGAGAGCAAGCCACGCTTCAACGCCAAGGATCTCGCTAAGTTCCGCTGTAATTATCATAAGTCACTGCTGCTGCTGTCGTCTGCTACTCCGAGCGTAGAGAGCTTTTATTACGCCGAAGAGGGCAGATACCACAGACAGACTCTGACTAAGCGCTACGGCTCAGCTACTTTGCCCGATGTGGTCATAGCGGATATGAATGAGGAGCTTCAGGTCGGCAATACGAGCGCTTTCTCTAATATTCTTTTGCAGAATATTGAAGAAAATCTCGACACAGGAAAACAGAGCATACTTTTGCTTAACAGAAGAGGCTTCAACTCCTTTGTCACCTGCAACAGCTGTAAAGAGTCGCTGACCTGCCCCAACTGTTCTATATCGCTGACATATCACAGCGCTAACAACCGCCTGATGTGTCACTACTGCGGTTATTCTGTACCGTATAGAAGCGAGTGTCCCGTTTGTCACAGTCATTCGCTGAGACTAGGCGGCACGGGTACACAGAGAGCCGAGGTAGAGATAGCGGAGATATTCCCTCACGCGAGGATACTGCGGATGGATACCGATACTACGATGACTCGTTCTTCGCACGAGAAAAAGCTGACTGCCTTCGCTGACGGCGAGTATGATATCCTCGTAGGTACACAGATGGTCGCTAAGGGTCTTGATTTTCCCAACGTTACGCTGGTAGGCGTACTCAACGCCGACCGTATGCTGTATCTTGACGATTACCGCAGTTATGAGAACACCTTTTCACTGCTGACTCAGGTCGTAGGACGTTCGGGACGCGGAAGAGATAAGGGCAGGGCTATAATCCAGACGTATACGCCTGAGAACCCTATCATATCTCTCGCGGCCGCTCAGGACTATGGCGCGTTTTATAACGCCGAGATCGGCATACGCAAAGCTATGCTGTATCCGCCGTTCGCGACTATATGTCTTGTAGGCTTTGTAGCCGAGAACGCAAAGCTCGCCGAGAGCGCCGCTTTCGCGTTTACATCGCGGATGACTGAGCTCATCAAGGCTGAGTATACCGATATGCCGCTCAGGGTCCTCGGACCTTCACAGGCGGCGGTGTTCAAGGTCAGCAACAAATACAGATTCAAATTGATACTCAAATGCCGTAACGACAGCAGATTCAGAGAGATGCTCGGGCGTATGCTCGTGATCTTCTCGGGAGAGCGCGACTATAACGGAGTTACGGTTTACGCGGATATCGATCCGCTCAATATGTAATTCATCACAGGAGTAATATAATGGCACTTCGTAAAATAGTGACTGAGGGCGACCCTATACTCGAGAAAAAGTGCCGCCCCGTCGAAAAATTCAATCAAAGATTATGGGATCTGCTCGACGATCTCGTCGAGACCCTCGCCGATTCGGGGGGAGTCGGACTCGCTGCTCCTCAGGTGGGCGTTATGCGTCGCGTTTGCGTCATAGATGTAGGCGATGGCGCGATAGAGTTCGTCAACCCCGTTATAGTCGAGGCTGATGGCGAGCAGGAGGTCCGGGAGGGCTGTCTGAGCTGCCCCGGAGAGTTCGGCATCATAAAGCGCCCAGCTCATGTCAAGGCGGAGTTCTATGACAGAAACGGCAACAAGTGTGAGCTTGAGGGCGACGAGCTCTTGGCTCAGGCTATGTGTCACGAGTTCGATCACCTTGACGGCATAATCTTCAAAACCAAGGTCGAGCGCATGCTCACCGAAGAGGAGCTCGAGCAGCTCAGAGGAGAATAAGACTGATAATATGAGAATAATATTTATGGGCACACCCGATTTTGCCGTGCCTTGCTTACAGAGTGTACTTGACGCGGGACACGAGGTCTCGGCTGTATTTACTCAGCCTGATAAGCCGCGCGGACGCAAGCAGATACTTACACCTCCCGAGGTCAAGGTTCTTGCTCTTGAAAAGGGTTTGACTGTCTATCAGCCTAAAACGCTTAAGGACGGTGAGGCGCTGAGCATAATATCCGATCTCTGCCCCGATGCTATAGTCGTAGCGGCTTACGGCAAGATACTGCCTAAGGAGATACTTGATCTGCCCCGGTACGGCTGCATCAACGTCCACGGCTCTCTGCTGCCGAAGTACCGCGGAGCGGCGCCGATACAGTGGTCGGTCATCAACGGCGATAAGGAGACCGGAGTAACTATCATGCAGATGGCTGAGGGCCTCGATACAGGTGATATGCTGTATCAAAAGGCTATCCCTATAGGTATCGACGATACCGCAGAGAGTATGTTTGACAAGCTCGCGGCTTTGGGAGCCGAAATGCTGGTCGAAGCTCTGGAGCTTCTGCCTCAGGGCAAGCTGACTCCAGTCAAACAGGACGACAGCCTGTCTTCATACGCGCCTATGCTCGACAAGGATATCTCTGATATCGACTGGAGCAAGAGCGCCGCTCAGGTGCATGATCTCGTTCGCGGTCTGTACAGCTGGCCGATAGCTCAGACGACTTTAAACGGCAAAAAGCTCAAGATATACAGAACATCTTTGTGCGATAAGAGCGGCGATACTGGCAGGATAATATCTCTTGATCCGCTTACGGTAGCCTGCGGCGCGGGCTCGGTGATCATTCACGAGCTTCAGCTCGAGGGCAAAAAGCGTATGGAAGCTTCTTCGTTTTTGATAGGACACAGATTAAATATAGGTAATATGTTAGGAGATTAATCATGGTTTTTAGTTGGTCATATTTTGTTTTTATGCTGCCTTGCTTTATTATCTCTCTGATTTGCAACATAAGCGTAAAGAGTAATTTCAGTAAGTATTCACAGATTTCTAATTCACGCGGCTTGACAGGCGTTCAGGCGGCTATGAATGTTCTTAAGGCTAACTCTGTCTCAGGCGTGCGTTTTGAGCGCGTCAGAGGCAGTATGACAGATCATTTTGATCCGCGTAATAACGTTATCCGCCTTTCCGAGCCTGTTTACGGAGCGGCTACCGTAGCGGCGGTCGGCGTAGCCTGTCACGAGGCGGGACACGCCTGCCAGCACGCCGAGGGCTATTTCCCCAACAAGCTGCGTTCGGCTATAGTACCGGTCGCCAATATCGGCTCCAGGCTGAGCTGGATCTTTTTGATCGTAGGTATGCTCCTTCCCGTTCAGTACAAATTTGTTATCACCATAGGCATCATCATGTTTTCGGCATCCGTCGCTTTCACTCTGGTAACTCTGCCTGTTGAGTTCAACGCTTCATCACGCGCGCTCAAGACCATCCGGGAAACAGGTATGCTCAATCCCGAAGAGTACGAAGGCGCTAAAAAGGTACTGCGCGCCGCCGCTATGACATATGTAGCCGCAGCCGCTACATCTATCTTTCAGCTGCTCAGACTTATCTTGGTCTTCGGCAACCGCAAAAGATAATCAATAACTTGTTGCTACGGATCGACACTCGTGTCAGTCAGTAGTGATCTCGATCTATTAAAACTGTCTGATAAGGATATAGACTATGGCTGATGTAAGAAGAATTGCGCATAATGTTCTGTACCGCGTGCTTTATGAGGACGCGTATTCTGCCATAGCCGTCAATAACGCCGTCAAGGATGAGAACCTCAGCGGTGTAGATGTATCATTTTTATCCGCGCTTGTGTACGGCGTACTCGAGCGCAAGCTGACTCTCGAGTATATCATCAGACAGTATTCAAGCGTTCGCGTCAAGAAGATAGAGCCTAAGACCTTAGTAGTTTTGTATATTGGGTTTTATCAGCTCTTATATATGGATAAGGTGCCCGACAGCGCCGCCGTGAACGAGAGCGTCAAGCTCTGCAAAAAGCTCAGATTGTTCAAAAGCTCCGGCTTTGTCAACGCGGTCATGCGAGGCTTCATCAGAGCGGATAAAGAGTATAAACTCCCGGATGAAGCTGACAGGATCAAGTATATGTCTGTTGTATACTCGTGTCCCGAAGAGCTTGTATCAGAGCTGTGTGATACATATTCCGAGAGTATTTGTGAAAAGATACTTTCGGGCGCAGTCGGCAGACCTCCTATCACTGTGAGGGTCAATACTCTCAAAACAGATAAAGAAAAATTGAAAAGAGAGCTGACAGAGCGGGGGATAGCGGTAGATGATATTTCTTTTTTAGAAAATTCACTGAATCTCAGCTCTACAGGTTCGCTTGATAAGATACCTCAGTTCAGACGGGGACATTTCTTTGTAGAAGACGCCGCCTCTCAGCTGTGCGCCGAGATACTCTCGGCTGAACCGGGAGAGAGGGTAGCCGATATCTGCGCCGCTCCCGGCGGCAAGTCGTTTTACTCTGCGATAAGGATGGAGAACAAGGGCGAGGTATTTAGCTATGACGTCCACGAGCATAAGCTGAGGCTGATCGAGAACTCCGCAAAGAAACTCGGCATAGATATCATACACACCGCGATACGGGACGCGTCGCAGTCTTCCGACCTGCCCGTATGCGGCAGGATATTGTGCGATGTGCCTTGTTCGGGCCTCGGCATCATCCGTCGAAAGCCCGAAATTCGTTACAAAACAGACACAAATATTGACATATTGACAAAGTTGCAATACAGTATATTGTGTATGAGTGCGGAGCATTTGCCTATAGGTGGAGTGCTTGTTTATTCGACTTGTACTCTCCGAAAAGCCGAGAATCACGATATCATCGACAGATTTATGTCAGAGCATCCTGATTTTAGCGGCGAGGAAATAGAATTGCCCGAAGGTATCGGACACGTTATTGATGAAGCGGGGCATTGTCTGACGCTTCTGCCCGGAGTGTACGGTACGGACGGATTCTTTATCTCTAAGCTCAGGAGGAAGGCAAAATGACCGATGTAAAGTCGATGAACCTTTCCGAGCTGACCGAATATATCACATCTAACGGCTTTGAGCGTTTCAGAGCCAAGCAGATCCTTGACTGGATCAAGCGCGACGCTCACAGCTTTGATGATATGACTAATATCCCCGCTAAGCTCAGAGACTTTCTCAAAGCCGATGCGTATCTCGCTTCCGCCGAGATAGTCCGCGCTCAACATTCGCGTATTGACGATACCGTAAAGTATCTGTATAAGCTCTTTGACGGCGAGTATGTCGAGGGCGTCCTCATGAGTTATCATCACGGCAGGACGATATGTATATCGACTCAGGTCGGCTGCAAGATGGGCTGCACCTTCTGCGCTACAGGCAAGAGCGGCTTTTCACGCTCTCTCACTGCTTCGGAGATGGTAGCTCAGATACGTTCAGCCGAGACGGACTGCTCAGAGCGAATATCCAATGTTGTGCTCATGGGTATGGGCGAGCCGTTCGATAATTATGATAATGTCATAAGGTTCCTCAGACTCGTTTCTTCGGAGGATTCGCTCAACATCGGTATGAGGCACATCACCGTATCGACCTGCGGTATAGTGCCGAGGATGTATGAGTTTGCCGACCTTAAGCTGCAGTGCGGGCTATCGGTATCTTTGCACGCGCCCGATGACGAGTCCCGCTCGCGTACCATGCCGATAAACCGCAGATATCCCGTGGCTGAGGTCATACGAGCGTCAAGATATTATACAGAAAAGACAGGCCGCAGGATAACCTTTGAGTACGCGCTCATAGACTCCGAGAACGACTCTGATGAAACGGCGCGTTCACTGGCTTCTCTGCTCAAGGGTATGCTGTGCCATGTGAACCTGATCCCCGTGAATAATGTTACCGGGGCAGGGTATAAGAAAAGTTCATTAAAAAGACAAAAGGTCTTTGTTGACATATTGTCCGCGCATGGGATCAACGCTACTGTACGACGTACTCTCGGGTCGGATATCGACGCGTCCTGCGGACAGTTAAGAAGAAAATATACGAAAGGAGATGCGTGAATGGAAGTTTTTACAAAAACTGATATAGGTCTGGTCAGAAATGAGAATCAGGACAGTTCCGCTTACGGCATCATCTCCGCTGATTGCGTTTGGGCAGTCATATGTGACGGCATGGGAGGCGTCAAAGGCGGCAAGACCGCGTCATCTGTCGCCGTCAACCATATATCCGAGTGCATAGAGCGTGATTATAATGAAGATATGAGCGACGAGGCTCTCGCCGATATGCTCATCGGCGCTGTCAACGGCGCTAACCTCGCCGTATATAAAGCGGCGATGGATGAGCCTGAGCTTGCCGGCATGGGTACTACCTGCGAGCTTGTGCTTGTGCGGGGAGACACGGTACATGTCGTACATGTCGGCGACAGTCGGGCTTATTCGATCCGCGACGGTAAGATCCTTCAGATCACCGAGGATCATTCGCTTGTGCAGGAGATGGTTCGCAGAGGAGAGCTCACTCCCGATCAGGCTATGAGACATCCTAATAAGAACCTTATCACCAGAGCGCTCGGCGTAGCTCATGATGTAGATGTAGATTACATAGAAGTAGAGTTTGAAGAAGGAGATATCCTGCTCCTTTGTTCCGACGGTCTTTCCAATTTCGTTACCAAAGCGGATCTGGTCCGTACCGTAAGTGATAACAAGGGAGATATAATGATAGATACTCTGGTTGAAAAAGCCAAACGACGCGGCGGTCACGACAATATCACCGTGACGGTCATTTACTGAGGGAGTTGATATTTATGGATAAGTATACCGGTAAAAAACTCGACGGCAGATATGAGATACGCGAGCTCATCGGCGTAGGCGGTATGGCTAACGTTTATCATTGTTACGATACCATAGACGCCCGCGAGGTCGCTATAAAGATACTTAAGGATGAGTTCCTCGACAACGAGGACTTTATCCGTCGTTTCAAGAACGAGAGCAAGGCTATAGCCGTGCTCAATCATCCCAACATCGTCAGGGTATACGACGTCAGCTTCGGCGATATGATCCAGTATATCGTCATGGAGTATATCGACGGCATCACCCTCAAAGAGTATATAGATATGCAGAAAGTGCTTGAGTGGAAAGAGGTCGTGCACCTCACTACTCAGATACTCAAGGCTCTGCAGCACGCGCATGAAAACGGCATAGTGCACCGCGATATCAAGCCGCATAATATCATGCTGCTCCAGGATGGTACTATCAAGGTTACGGATTTCGGCATCGCGCGTTTTTCGTCCAACGCTACACGCACCATGACAGAGCAGGCTATCGGTTCGGTTCATTACATCGCTCCCGAGCAGGCTCGCGGTGAAAAGACTGACGGCAAGACCGATATCTATTCTGTCGGCGTTATGATGTATGAGATGCTCACCGGCAAACTGCCTTTCGACGCTGATTCTGCCGTTTCGGTAGCGCTCATGCAGCTCCAGGCTAACGCCAAGCGTCCCCGTGAGATCAATCCCGACATTCCCGAGGGACTTGAAGAGATCACTATCAAGGCTATGCAGAAGAATCCCGACGACAGATATCACTCTGCTGTCGAGATGCTCAGCGATATCGAGCGTTTCCGTCTTAATCCCTCTATAGTGTTCAACTATCAGTTTTCATCCGATAAACGATCCGGAGGTAAGGGAGAGTCTGTTCGCAAGAAGACCAAGCCCCAGTATGAGGATCCTAACGCTGACGCTGACGCGGCGTATGAGGAGGATATGCCTGTACGCAGTCCCGCTCTCTCTGCCATCAAGGGCGTCATAATCGCCGCTGTCATAACGCTGCTTGTTTTCGGAGGACTCGCTTTATATCAGGGCTATGTTTCTTCTCAGCCCAAGGAGATAGAGGTCCCGAATTTCGTCGGTATGACTCTCAGTGAAGCTAACGCCGCCAACGAAGGCAAGTTCTACTTTACTTATGTCAACCGTTACAGCGATGATATCCCGCCCGATTCTATCATTGAGCAGAGTCCCGCCGGCGGATCAAAGAAGATGAAAGAGGGTTCTACAATCGAGCTTGTTGTCAATTCAGCCGACACAAGTGTCAAGATTCCTTATCTCAATACTTCGATAGGCAGTGAAGAGATCATCCAGCGACTGGAGAGCTCTAATCTTGTGCCTAAGGTATTTTATGTTCAGAGTGAGCAGACAGCCATGAAGGTTGATTCGGTATATCCTCCGGCAGGTACAGAGGTCAAGATCGGCTCTACCGTGTATGTGTTCGTATCCAAGGGCGTCACCAAAAAGATCATCAATATGCCTTCGATCAAGGGCTATACCGCAGAGGAGGCAGTGAATATGCTTAAGGAGGCAGGTTTCACTGACTACTCAGTTGAGTACGACGACAACGAAGAGGGTACTAAGGACGAGGTAATGCGCCAAAACCCGTTACAGGGCAGCGCTATACCCGAGGATTATAAGATCACTGTAGTTTGCGCCAGAGGTGAAAACAAAGAGAAGAGCGTCAACATCGAGGTCGATCTGCCTTCCACGGTCACATCTGAAGTTCGTATGACTGTACTTGTTGACGGCGCGATAGATCAGAATCTCAGCAAGACCGTTATCCCTGCTTACAGCCCCTATTATAATCTCACCGTAAAGGTCAAGGACGACGCTAATATCATTGTTCTGCTCAACGATGATCGCTATCGTGAGTATTCGATAAAGTATGAGAACGGTAGTTCGCAGATGACTCAGAAGTATGATTTCAACGCGCCTACACAGGCTCCCACCGAGGCTCCTCAGACAGTGACAGATGCTCCCGCTGTTGTCGACGGTACAGGCGACTCGCAGAACACCGTATATTGATAATATGAAGAAAACCGAAGGAATTATCATTAAAATAACAGGCGGCTTCTATTATGTAGAGGCCGCCGACGGCATTTTTGAGTGCAAGGCAAGGGGAGTGTTCCGCAAGAGGGGTATGTCGCCTTTGGTCGGCGACCGTGTTGATATCACGGTCCCCGTTGACGGCTACTGCTCTGTGGATTCGGTACATGAGCGTCGTAACTCTCTTGTAAGACCCGCTCTCGCCAATCTCGATAATCTTATGATCATCAGCTCGGTCAGAGAGCCTGACGCTAATCTGTATCTTATAGACAAGATGACTGCCGCCGCGGTATCAAAGGACATCACTCCTATAGTAGTGTTCTCAAAGTGCGATCTCGGCTCTGCCGAAGAGCTTGTAGAGATCTATCGCTCGGTAGGTATAGCCGCCTACGAGTTCTCAAGCGTAGATCTGAGAGGTCTCGAAGATATCAAAAAGGAGCTTGAGGGTAAGGTCACGGCATTTTGCGGTAATTCGGGCGTAGGCAAAAGCACCCTGCTCAATTCTCTGTTTCCTGAGCTTGAGTTGCAAACAGGAGAGATCAGCGATAAGCTCGGCAGAGGCAGACATACCACGCGCACCGTAGAACTGTTCAAAAAACACGGCGGATATATAGCAGATACCCCGGGCTTCTCAACCGTTGATATCGAACGCTTTGAGCTGATACGCAAGGATGAGCTCAAGTTTGCTTTTCCCGAGTTTGACAGCTATTTCGGCACCTGCAAGTTCAACTCCTGCAACCATCTTTGCGAGCAGGGCTGTAAGGTGATAGAGGCTGTAGAAGGAGGTATCATACCTCGCTCGAGACATGAGAGCTATGTGCGCATGTATAACGAAGTCAAGGATATCAAAGACTGGCAGCTGACTTGATTATATTGTCAAAAATGCCATATTTTTCACCCTGAAATTTTCAGTATTATGCTATAATACAAATTAATCTTTCAGTCAGTTAAAGCGCTTGACAAAAATATATCATTGTGATATATTGTTTAAAGCAAATTATACTAAATGCGTTGATGAAATTATCTTCGTTACATAAGCTTTCAGAGAGCTGTCGGCAGGTGCGAGACAGCAGGGGAGTAACGAAAGAGTCTCATTTCGGAGCAGAGATACCGAAACCTTAGCGGAGTAAGTATCTACGGATTGTCCCGTTATCATGGCAGAGGGCTTGTCAGAGCCCGGTGAGCGACCGTAACATACGGTAAGCAGGGTGGTACCGCGAAGTAACTTCGTCCCTGAGGTCTGTGACCTCGGGGACTTTTTTTGAGGTGCTGTCCAAGAAGCGGAGCCGCAGGCGAACGCTGATTGGCTAACAGCACCCACGCAAGGCTCTCCCGAGAATCGGAGCCGCAAGGCGAACGACGATCGGCAGAGAGCTACTGCGGAATATGTTTATCAATAATGCAAATCGTTTTACCTTAACATATGAAAAGAGGAATTGTTATGAATCACATCAAGATCGCTGATACAACTTTATCAGAGGCAAAGTCAAATCTGACATTTAAGCAGAAGCTCGAGATCGCACGCAAGCTCGAGCGTCTTGGCGTAGACGCTATTGAGCTGCCTGAGATCGGCACTTCAAAGGCTGATACACTTCTTGCCCGCACAGCATCTTCGTTTGTAAAGGACAGTGTGCTTTCGGTCGCGGCGACAAGCTCTGTCGCGGCTGTAGAAAGAGCGGCTGACGCGCTCGCTACAGCTTCACATCCGAGGATAAGGATAGAGCTGCCTATGACATCCTCTATCATGGAGTATACACTGCACAAAAAGCAGGATAAGATGTGCGACTATGTCCGTACTATGGTAAGCAAGGCTAAGTCGCTGTGCTCCGATGTAGAGTTCACGGCTGTCGACGCTACCCGAGCCGAAAAAGAATTCCTCAGACAGGCTGTATCAGCCGCGGTAGATGCGGGAGCCGATAAGGTGACGATTTGCGATGACGCCGCTGTTATGCTGCCCGATGATTTTGCCGACTTTATCATTGAGATCACTGAGGGCGTAGATGTGCCGGTAGGTGTTATGTGCAATAATAAAAACGGAGTTTCCACTGCCGCGGCGATCCTGGCTGTTAAGCGTGGCGCCGCCTGCGTCAAGACTTCTATCGGCGGTGAGGCAACTCCTCTAAGAGAGTTCGGCAGTCTTGTCAAGGATATCCGGGAGAATTACGGTATAACCTCGGATATACGCTCCACAGAGCTTATGCGAACCATCGATCAGATAGAGTGGATCATCAGCGGCAAGGCACAGCACAGTGCCGCCAGAGAGATAATCGACGACGGTATTCGTCTGGAGCTTAACGATACGGTCGATACCGTAAGAGAGAATGTTGAGAAGCTCGGTTACGACCTCTCAGATGAGGATATCAATAAGGTTTACGCTGAGTTCCGCCGTATAGCGCGCAAGAAAAACGTCGGCATCAAGGAACTTGACGCTATCGTGGCGTCTGCGGCATTGCAGGTTCCCGAGACCTACACTATAGAGAATTATGTCATCAACAGCGGCAACAGGATCAGCTCATCGGCTCAGATATCGCTCAATCGTGAAGGCAGGACAGTACAGGGCATAGCTATCGGCGACGGTCCTATCGACGCGGCGTTCCACGCTATCGAGCAGATAATCGGCAGACGCTTTGAACTTGACGATTTCTCGATCCAGACCGTAACTCAGGAGAAAGAGGCTATGGGCAACGCTCTTGTGCGTCTCAGAGTCGGCGGCAGGATCTACTCAGGTACGGGCCTCAGCACCGATATAATCGGAGCCTCCGTGCGCGCGTATATCAATGCCGTAAACAAGATCGTTTATGAAGAGGATTGATCTTTACTTGCTTTAATATAAAGACTGAGTACATCGAAAGGTATGTGATGAACTATGAAGTTTTCATTTTCAACTAAAGGTTGGCATGATATTTCTTTTGAAGAATTTTGTTCCGCGGCTGAGTATTTCAAGTTTGAGGGCATAGAGCCTCATAATATCAATAACGCTGCTTTCTCAGATAAAAGCGGAGTTTTCCATGATTATTCTGCGGCGGCTACTCTCCGTATGCTGTATGACCGCAATCTTACTCTGCCGTGTATAGATGTTATCAACGATATCGCAGATGAAGAGCAGTTCGATAACGCCGTAAATGAGATCGACCGCTGTATGCGTATCGCGTCCAATCTCCATATCCCTAACATAAGACTCCGCGCTGAGAACCATGACGACGTCGATAAGGCTGTAGATAACGTCAGACATCTTATCGAGAGTGTACTTCCCGACGCGGAGAGAGAAAAAGTATCTCTGCTTATCGAGACCAGAGGTATGTTCGCGGATACTGCTCTGCTGCGCGATACTCTTGAGTATTTTGCCAGCGACTATGTTGCCTCTCTGTGGAATATGTCAGCGGCATATTTTACGGTAGGTGAGAGCCCCGCAAAGATCATATCCAATCTCGGCGCCTATGTACGCCATGTGCATCTCAACGACGCTGTCAAGACCGAGGACGGTATCGAGTACCGTCTTGTAGGTGAGGGTGATCTGCCTATCAAGGAGACCATGAAGGCTCTGCGTTCGGTCAACTACGATGGCTTTATATCGCTTGTATGGGATCCTCGATGGTGTCCCGAGCTCGACGACATGGATATCATTTTCGCTCAGTTCATCAGCTATATGAAGCAGTTTGCGGATACATCTAAGAACGAGAGCGCTCTGTATTGGAACAATCGTCATACAGGCAGATTTGTATGGAAGAAAGAGACTCTGATCGACGCTACTTTCTCTGATGTGCTTGATCGAATGGTCGAGGAGTTTCCCGATCAGCTCGCCTTTAAATACACTTCGCTTGATTATACCCGCACTTACTCCGAGTTCAGAGATGATGTAGATGAGTTCGCGCGCGTTTTGATCGCTTTAGGCGTCAAAGCGGGCTCTCATGTCGCTGTATGGGCGTCCAATGTGCCCCAGTGGTACATAGCTTTCTGGGCTACGGTAAAGTTAGGCGCCGTGCTTGTCACCGTCAACACGGCATATAAAATACATGAGGCTGAGTATCTCTTAAAGCAGAGCGATACCCATACTCTCATCATCACTCAGGGAGCTAAGGATACCAGCTACGGCGAGATCATAGCCCGTCTGTGTCCCGAGCTCGAAAACGTCAAAGAGGGCGGTCAGCTCCACGCTAAACGTCTGCCGTTTCTACGCAATGTTATAACTGTAGGCTTTGAGCAGAAGGGTTGTCTGACATGGGAGAAGGCTCTCGAGTACGCTACCAAGACGCCCAAGAGCGAGGTGTATCGCATGGCTGCGGCGGTAGAAAAGGATGACGTCTGCAATATGCAGTATACATCCGGTACAACGGGCTTCCCCAAGGGCGTTATGCTCACGCATTATAATATAGTCAATAACGGTAAGAACATCGGCGACCGCATGGATCTCTCTACCGAGGATCGCATGATGATACAGGTGCCCATGTTCCACTGCTTCGGCATGGTTCTTGCGATGACAGCGTCCATGACTCACGGCGCTACCATTCTGCCCCTGCCGTATTTCAGCCCCAAGCCCGCGCTCGCCTGCATCAACAACGAGCATATCACCGCTTTTCACGGTGTACCGACGATGTTCATCGCCATGCTCGAGCATCCCGACTTTCCTAAGACAGATTTCTCATATATGCGTACCGGTATCATGGCGGGATCACCCTGCCCGATCTCCGCGATGCGTGAGGTGGTCGAGAAGATGCGCATGACCGAGATCACCATAGTTTACGGTCAGACCGAGGCGTCACCCGGCTGTACTATGAGCTCTACAGATGACAGCATCGAGGTCAGAGTTACCACCGTAGGCAAGGAGCTGCCCGAGATCGAGTGTAAGATCGTAAATCCCGAGACAGGGGAGGAGTGCCCTCCCAACGTCACAGGTGAGTTCATAGCCAGAGGCTACAATATCATGAAGGGCTATTACAAGATGCCCGAGGAGACCGCTCAGGCTATAGACAAGGACGGTTGGCTGCATACCGGCGACCTCGCCTGCAAGACCGAGGACGGTTACTATAAGATCACCGGCAGACTTAAGGATATGATAATCCGAGGCGGTGAGAATATCTATCCCAAGGAGATAGAAGAGTTCATCTATACCAACCCAAAGGTATCCGATGTTCAGGTCATCGGCGTTCCCGATGAGAACTACGGTGAAGAGATCATGGCTTGCATCATCCTCAAAGAGGGCGAGACCATGACCGAGCAGGAGATGAAGGACTATATCGCGGCTAATATGGCTCGCCATAAGGTGCCGAGATACATTGACTTTGTCGACAGCTTCCCGATGAACGCGGCAGGCAAGATCCTCAAGTACAAGATGCGCGAGGACGCTGTAGAGAAGCTCGGACTCCAAAAGGCGAACAGCGTGGTGACTGCCTGATGAGAGACGGATTTCAGATCATAGACACCCACTGCCATATCTATCCCGAGAAGATAGCGGCTAAGGCGGTGGCGGGCACAGATACCTTTTACGGCACTGTAGCCAAGTGCGACGGTACTGCCGGCAGCCTTTTGAAGATCAATGAAGAGTGCGGTATTGACCATTCTCTGGTGCAGTCGGTAGCGACTACGCCTAAGCAGGTCAATTCTATAAATAACTTTATCGCTGAGACGGTAGCGTCTGCGGACGGCAGACTTACGGGCTTAGGCACTCTTCATCCGGACAGTGAGGATCAGCGCGCGGATGTTCAGCATTTGGTAGACTTAGGCCTTAAGGGAGTCAAGCTCCATCCGGATATCCAGAGATTCAAGATAGATGATTATCGCTGCCTGAAGATATATGAGCTTTGTGAAGAGTTCGGTCTGCCGATCCTCATGCATACGGGCGATAAGAGGTACGATTTTTCAAACACTAACCGCCTTATACCTATACTCGAGACTTATACCAACCTTACGATCATCGGCGCGCATATGGGCGGTTGGTCGCTGTGGGATGAGGCGAGTCTGGAGCTTGCCGGTACTCCTAACCTGTATGTCGATTGTTCGTCAACTATGTACTGGGTGCCGCTCACTAAGACCGCCGAGATTATCCGCCGCTACGGAGCCGATAAGGTGATGTTCGGTACCGATTATCCGATGTGGCATCCCAAGGATGAGGTGCAGATGTTCTTTGAGCTCGGACTGAGCGATGAAGAAAAACGCCTCATACTCAGCGAAAACGCCAAAAAACTCTATAAATTAGATGTATAATATTAAGCCGTTACGGATCATTCCGCAACGGCTTTAGTTTTTACTTTTATTTCTTCTAAAGAAAAATAGCTTTTTAGAAGATCTTTTGTCTTCGTTTTGTATCAGTCTTGAACAATCATATTTTTTATCGGGTTTGAAGGCGGGATATCTTATTTTTTCACGCTCATCTATAATATCGAGGAATTCATCTTTGCTTTTCGCCGCGCATAGCCTTGCCGTAAACTCAGAGTCCATGAGCAGATGCATGATCCTTGCTTTTACGTCTGTATCCTCATCAGTGCCGTCCTTGCCCGATATCATAAACATCAGTCTGACTTTTCTCTTGTCGGGAGAGTCATAGCTTATACCGTCTTTTACGGTCAAGGCGCTTACACTGGTCTTTTTTGCTCCGCTGTGACGAACCGAAGATATTGCCGCGCGCATGGATACGGCGCTTGAGCCGAGCATCTCTCTCGAGCGTATCTCGCGACTGAGCAAAACGGTGTTGCGTACCGCTCCCGCGTCCTTTTGCAGCTCTATCAGCTTGTCCAGCGCTTCATCCTTAGAACTCAGTTCGGCGCCTATTTCTATCATATTCTCATTAAGTAATTCTCTGATATTCATACTTTTATTATTGCCGTGTTGTCGTGAGTTATTCCGCGCTGCAGGCTGATCGTTATTGTAACTTGACGTATTGTCCCGTATGAGTTAAAATATTAGCGTGATGTATTATGAGTAAAATTTTTGTTTCGGGACTCTCTAACGTCGAGACCTCATGCCGGATCGGCGCGTTTCCGATAGAGTACGCTCCCATAGATTACAACTTTTTCGGCGTCAGCTCCATAGCGTCGGGTGTCGGTTTGAACGTGGCTCTCGCTTTGTCTAAGCTCGGTGATAAGATCACTTTTGCCTCGTTTGCGGCTGATGACACGGCTGGTATCGCGGTGCGCGCTGCGGCGGAGCCGATACATGAGGTAAGGCTTGCCGGATGTGACGAGACTCCGCAGAGCGTGGTGCTCTATGACAAAGACGGCAGACGCAGAGTATATACCGATCTTAAGGATATACAGGAGCGCAGCCTGCCTGCGGAGCTTTTTGCCGATCTCGCCGACTTTGACGCGTTCTGTTTGTGTAATATCAATTTTTCGCGTGAGCTTTTGCCTCTCGCGAAGGCGTCGGGTAAGCCCGTAATATGCGATGTGCATTGTATAAGCGACGCTACTGACGCCTATAACGCCGATTTCATGCGTTACGCAGATGTTTTGTTTTTGTCAAACGAGAATATCCGGGGCAGGGAAGAAAGTTTTGTCCGAACTCTGTCGGAGGTTTATCCCTGCGCGATAATAGCGGTAGGAATGGGCGACAAGGGCGCAATGCTCTATACCCGCGAGGATGACAGGGTATCAGTGATCCCCGCTGTATTCACGCGGGAGCCTGTCAATACGGTAGGAGCGGGCGACGCGCTGTTTTCGGCGTTTACTCATTTTTATGTAAACGGTCTTTCACCGCATGAGTCTTTGAGGGCGGCTGCTGTTTTTGCCTCATACAAGATCGGCGAGTCCGGAGCTTCTAAGGGCTTTCTCACCGAAGCCGAATTGCTCAAACTGCTGTGATTCAGACAAAACGAATTATACCTGCATCGTGATAATGTGACATAGCTGTCTGCCGACATGAGGCGCAGTGTTTGTACTGTATCGCCTTAATAATGTCGTTATCAAATGAAGAGGAGGTGTTCCGATGGGTACTAAAAAACCGGGTATCAGAAAACAAATAATAAATATCTCGGTACTGCTGGCGCTTATCGGTCTTACCTTCTACATGATCTTCCATAACTCCGATGGCTTTTCGATAGAGTCCGTAGGCAAGTTCGTCAAAGAGATACACTGGCCGTTTTTATTGGGTGCTTTCCTGTGCATGATACTCAATATAGGATTCAAAGGTCTCAGTATACGCACTTTGTCGCGTACTTTAGGGTATAAGAAGAGTCTTTTGAATAACTTTTCATACGCTTCAGCTGACATCTATTTTTCGGCTATCACACCTTCCGCCACCGGCGGACAGCCTGCCTCGGCGTTTTATATGGTCAAGGACGGCATACCTATCTCACATACCACAGCAATATTGTCTGTCAATCTGCTGATGTATACGGCTTCTCTGATAGTCCTCGCGGTCATCATGTTCATAGTCAGACCTAATCTGTTCATCAACATAGATTCGTGGGTAGTCAAAGCCTGTATAGTGATCGGACTGTTGGTACAACTTTTGTTTTTAGCAGTTTATGTCATGATCATGATATCCGAGAAGATGGTCATGCGCATCGCGCGCGGACTTGTCAATATCCTTGCTTTTTTACATATAGTCAAGCATAAAAAAGAGTATCTCAGCCGCATTGACGCTTCAGTTCACCGTTTCAAGAGCTCTGTGCTTTTGCTCGCCCACAGCAAGCGGGCGCTCATAGCTTCTTTCTTACTCAATTTTGCCGAGAGATTAGTATATATCTCGATAGGCGTACTCGTCTTTTACGGAGCTATGTATAACATCCCGTCTCTCGCGGGAGTTAAGATAGACGTTATCGATATCTACGCGCTTGAGGCTTTTTGCTGGTTCGGATCATACTGTGTTCCTTTGCCGGGCGCTGTAGGCGCGAGTGAGGCTATATTCAATAACGTTTTTTCAATGGTCATCAGCAACTCTGTGCTGCTCAGCGCTACCATGATCACTACCAGAGGTATAAACTTCTATATCAGCTTTATTTTTGCCGGTATAGTAACCCTTATCAAGCATCTGCGTACACAATACGTCGTGCCCAAGACTGATTCAACGGCTAAAGGTTGAATTTTCGAATTGTTTACATATTGCTGTTGTTTTACAGCAATCGGTATGTTATGATTTTTTCAGAGAATATGAGAGGGATGATGTTATGAAGAGATTATTGATGTGTATCGCTGCTGCGATTATATTTACCGTAGCGCTATCGGTATGCTGCTTCGCGGCAGACACCGAGCCTTATATGCTCGGTGACGCAGACGGTAACGGCGACGTCGACGTAGTTGACGCCGTAAAGGTTCAGAGGATCGCTATATTTGTCGATCATGATACCGACGGCTCGGTAGAGCGACGCGCTGATGTCAACGGCGACGGTCTCGATACGGTTGACGCAACACTTATACAGCGTCATGTAACGCATATCAAGACCCCTTATGCGATCGGTGAGTGGATATACCCCGAGCAGCCGACCGAGCAGATCACGGAACAGCCCACTCAGGCTCCTACTCAAAAGCCTACTAAAGATAAGGACGAACTGCCGTTTGTACCGGCAAGATAATTGATATTTTCTGATATGCCGGCTTCTTAACTTTTTATATGCGTACCGAATTGACGATTACCGAGTTTAACTCCGAAGATGCTATTTTGGCGTCCGGAGAAGTAACTATACCTATCAGTGAGTACGAAGGAAGACATATTATTGAAGAATGATATGAAAAAACTTACTGCATTATTATTATCAGTGGCTTTGCTTATACCGATGCTTTCAGTTTTACCGGTCTCTGCCGGATATAACAAAGCATACAGGATGGGCGACGCCGACGGCAACAGCGTCATCGACATTGTTGACGCTACCCTTATTCAGAAAGTGGTCATACTTAATAACGCTGACAGCGACGGACTGATAGTTTTGCGCGGCGACGGTAACGGCGACGGACTTGATGTCGCCGACGCTACAGCTGTTCAGCGATATACATTGAATTTAAAGTGTGGCTATAGTGTCGGTGAGTGGGTGTATCTCGAAGAGTCGACTCAAGCGCCTACACAGAAGCCTACTTACGATGAGTACGAACTGCCGATCGCATGATCTTCAACCCCCGCAGCTTAGCTGTGGGCTTTCGATTATATCAATAGGGGATAGGCGCAGTGCGCTGACGCTTACGGCTGACTTTGATAGAGCGGCGGTCTTGATCTGCCTATGCGAAATCACTAAATAAGACTGAGATTTTTTGGCATATGCGACAATGCCAAAGCGTGCGGATAATTCTGATTTGTAAATTTGATCTGTCTATCATATGATAAAATGTATATGTAGTTTAACGAAATGGATTAACACGGCGATGATTTCGGGCTGCATTTGTACAGCACAGCACAGCGGATAACGGCTTATCTTCGTGCGCTCTTTTTCAGCAGATTACACTTATCAACTGACACAGACGCAGGATAACTGCGCCTGTGTTTTTTTGCTCCCTTTTCTAAGGGATCCTGATCCCATAACGAAACAAAAGCTGTCCAGCGCTGCCGGGTAAAAACTTCGGCGGCGCCTTTTGTCTATGTGAAGATTTACTAAAAAACCCGACAATATTTTGGATTGCGCGGTTTTTGTGAATATGGTATAATAAAATGTAAAATGATACGGCGAAGACGGTTTCGCACAGTACGCCGTTCGCGAAAATACAAAGAACGCGTTATTTGCTGTCGTTCGATCACCCCCCGAAACGAAAAGGAGGCAACCGATAATGAAGAAGATAACAGCTGTTTTACTGGCGGTGCTGATGACCGTGTCGATCATCGCACTCGCCGGCGGCGCGGCGCAGGATTACGGCCTTGGGCAGACGTGCGCCGACGGAAATATCCTGCACTGTTTCAACTGGACGCTCAGCCAGATCAAGGCTGAGCTGCCCGACATCGCGCAGGCGGGCTTTACGAGCGTCCAGACCTCGCCGCTGCAGCCGCACGACGGGCGCAACCAATGGTACTGGCTGTATCAGCCGACGAATTTTACCGTCGGCAACGAGCTTGGTTCCTACAGCGATCTTCAATCGCTGTGCGCCGAAGCGCACCGATACGGGATCAAGATCATCGTCGACGTGGTCGCCAACCATGTTGCGGGCAGCGACAGCGGAAACTGGGCGAACAGCGTTGACAGCAGCCTGAAAAAAAGCCAGTATTTTCATAACCTCGGCCCGCGCGGCAACGCCGACGACCGTTATTCGACCACGCAGAAAAATATCGGTATGCCCGATCTGAACAGCGAGCATACGGATATCCAGAATAAGGTATACAATATGGTCGTGAGCCTTAAGGACGCCGGCGTCGACGGTATTCGCTGGGACGCGGCGAAGCATATTGCGCTTCCTTCCGAAAACTGCGGCTTCTGGTCAAAAATGGCGCAGATCGACATGTATCAGTACGGCGAGATCCTCGGTTATCCGGCGGACGGCGCCACCGCCGCCGAGAACACCGCGTGGATCGACGAATACGCAGAGTATATCGGCGTTTCGGACACCGTATACAGCGCCGATTTGATGTCGGCTGTCAGAGACGGCACGACCTACAAGAGCACCGGCAACTGGATCAAACGCGGCGTAGACGCCGGCAAGATCGTTAACTGGGCGGAAAGCCATGATTCCTATGCAAACGAGCCTTCCCACGGCGGCTGGACAAAAACGCTCGATCAATCGGTTATCGACAAGGCGTACGCGCTCCTTGCGGCGCGCGCGGATTCTCAGACCCTCTATCTCTCCAGACCGTCCCAAACGGCGCACCAGTCTATTTATTACGGTCAAAAGGGCAGCACGCATTTTACCTCCAAAGAGGTCGCGGAGGTCAACCGGTTTCATAACGCGATGATCGGTAAGGATGAAAAGGTTCTCGGCGCGAGCACTTATTATGCGGTTCTGCGCTCCGGCGGCGCGGTGATTGTCACAAAGAGCAGCGATATTGACGTTACGGTCAACAACAACGGTTCTATGGTGCCCGTCGGAACCTATACCGACAAGATATCGGGCAACAGCTTTACCGTTACCGATAAAACGATCACCGGTCATGTCGGCAGTTCGGGTATCGCCGTGTTTTATCAGACGGATCAGCCGGCGCATGTTCACACCCCCGCTCCGGCGGTTCGGGAGAATGAAGTTTTCGCCTCCTGCACCGCGCAGGGCTCTTATGACGAGGTGATCTACTGCACCTCCTGCGGCGAAGAGATTTCCCGCACGCCCAAGACCGTATCCGCCTTGGGGCACAGTCTGCAATATGTTGAAGAAATCCCCGCGACGCCGATCGCCGACGGCACAAGGGCGCATTATGTCTGCACCCGCTGCGGCAAGCTGTTTGCGGACGCGAACGGCGCTGCGGAGCTCAGCCGCCAAGACCTCGTTTTGAAAGCGGAGTATATTCTGGGCGACGCAGACGGCGACGGATCAGTGACGATTCTTGACGCAACCTTTATCCAGCGCGCGCTGCTCGGTATCGTCCTTCCCTCCCCCTGTGACGAAAA
>CACYSI010000023.1 GCA_902776975.1 uncultured Ruminococcus sp. | reverse complement strand
TTCCGATTCTTCTGTTACCGGCTCCTGTCACGCGCCCTCTGCCTTTTTACATTTGTGACTTTTGCCTATTGACAAACGGTCACTACATAACAGTATTAACGCTCTTTTTTGAGCGGTTCCTGTTTACAATGGTTACACTTTGGCAACAATTGTTGAAAACCGCCGTTTCTTGTGATAATATATCGTTGACTTGATATATCCCGTATATATGGAGGATCATTACAATGAAAAAGTTTATAATAGTATCAACCGCTCTGATACTGCTTGCTGCCGGAGCCTTTGGCTTCTCTATGTATCACTATCTGCAGGTGACGGGCGCTCTCAAGCCTAAGACAGCTCAAACATCCGCACAGGAAACTACAGGCGAGACAAAGGCACAGGAGTCAGGCGAAGAATCGAGCGAAGCTGCCGAGAAAGCTGATACATCTAAGGATATCTTTGCCGAAGGCTACGAAAAGGCGAAGGCTTATGTCGAGAATATGACTAAAGAGAAGATGGCGGGTCAAGTGCTGCTGGGTATTTGCGCCGATCCGACCGTCGCCGGCGATGAGATCAACAAATACTCGCTGGCAGGCATGCTCTTTGTGAGCGATAATTTCAGCGTGATGACCGCGGAGGATATCACCAACACTCTGCATACGGTCATATCAAAATCAGAGATCAAGCCTATCATAGCCGCACAGGAAGAGGGCGGCAGCTATACTACCGTATCTGACCTGAGCGCGTTCTCTGAGCACGATTTCAACTCGCCGAGGGTAGACTTTGCCGCAGGCGGTCTGCAGGCTGTGGAGAAGACCGAGGACGAGAAGATCACCCTGCTCAAGACTCTCGGATTCAATCTGAACCTTGCTCCTGTTGTGGATATGCCCGACTCGAGCGATCAGATAATGTATTCAAGATCACTCAGTAACGAGGTCGAGACTGTATCGGCTTACGCCGAGTACGCCGCTAAGTTCGATCAGGCTAAGGGCGTTTCAATCGCTCTTAAGCATTTTCCGGGATACGGAACCCTCCCCGACAGCGCTGTTACAGGCACAGGTCCCGTAGTAGATGAGCGCGCGGCCGATACAATACGCAACACTGATTATCAGCCCTTTAAAAAGGGCGTACAGGCAGGCGCCCGCTTTGTCATGGTATCTAACGTAGTCGTCAAGAACATCGACTCTGCCCATACCGCGGCGCTCTCTCCCTCTATACACAAAGAGCTGAGAGATACCGTGGGCTTTACCGGTCTTATCATGACCGATATACTTGATGACGCTGACTACTCATCATATGCGGACGGCAAAAAGCCCGCGGTACAGGCTGTTCTCGCAGGCAACGATATAGTCCTTGTGCGTGACTATGCCGCCGCTTACAATGATATCCTGTCAGCCGTAAATGCCGGTACAATAACGGAGGCTCAGCTCAAAGAAGCGTGCGTCCGCGTATTAGCGTACAAGTATACTGTAGGTATGATGAGCTGATCTGATACAAATAAGAATATCAAAGCGATGAAAATAAAAAAATATTTATAGTCCCCGCTCAGTAGCGCACTGCGTGCGCACGAGCGATGGGTAGACGAAATCGCGCGCTTGGTGCGCACGCTTTCTTGTACGAAAAAATCAATGATGTTTTCGCTCGCGCAGGAACGGAGCGGATCTGCGGTATTCTGACGGAGAAACTTTGAATTTCGCCAAGAATGAACGAGAGAAATATGAGAGATTTGAAAAGCCGCAGGACATGGCTATCTCTGATATCTTGGTTTTTTCGTTGCGTATACGCTCGGCGGCTGTTTCTAAACGGTAATTCTTGAGATACTGAGTGAACGAATCGCCTGTCAGCTGTTTGAAGAGCTTTGAAAAATGACTCTCGGAATAATTGCTGACCGCCGCCATCATGCCGATGGTGATATCGTCAGCGAAGTGCTCTTCAAGATAGCTCAGAGAGAGCTTGAGCTTGTTGTATACTATATCCTCGTACGCCGACTCCTTGTCAGCGGGCTCGCAGTACGGAAAGACCCGATACATCAGCTCAAACAGCCGTGATTTGATCATGAGCTCATCGTTGAATCGCTGATGATGCGGTCTGATGAGCAGGCTTTGGATGATCGGCTCTATCTCGGCGTGCAGAGGATGCTCCCGGGTGATATGCTCCGGCATGAGCAGCTTGCGGCTGTATATAGGTTCAAAGTACTTTTCGCGGCAGGTATCCTCAGCGCCGCTCTCGAGCATAGAGAAGCGGAACAGGATGTTATAGTACCGCGCGGAGCAGTCTTCATACTGACGTATGGCATGGATGGTCTGAGGATGTATGAGGACTATATCGCCGTTTTCAATGATGTATTCAGAGTTGAGAACAGATACAAGCAGCTTGCCGTCGGTGACATAGATGATCTCGGCTTCTTCGTGCCAGTGATGCGGAAATTCGATCATGCGCTCGGGGAGCCGCACCGGATATACTATATACGGAAAACCGTGAGTGCCGTGTACTTTAGTTTCCTGATATGCCGCCATGATATTACCTCGTGATTATTTTGTGTTAAAAACTGAGTATTTTATATCATTATTATATCTTACAAAACAGCATTATACAAGTACAAGACTCTGCAATAAGAAAAATCTTATAAAAATGTTCACAAAATCCGATTGAAATCGTTTTTGGCAAAAGGTATAATCGTCTTAACGATATTCAAAATGGGAGAGTAATGTATGAAAAAACTAGCGTTGATAATGTGTCTGCTGATGATGTGTGTGTTCGCGGCGGGATGTTCGTCAAAGCCGTCCGACCCTACCGAAGGTAAGGCGGAGAACGGAACCGAAGCATCGACCGCAGCGGAAGGATTATCGGAAAGCATAGGAGAGACAAAGGAGCTGTCTACACAGAGAGCCGCTGAACCCGCCAATGTCGATCCCGATAAGACCTATGACTATGAGGTCAGTGAGATATGGTGCGAGAATGAGGGTCAGCGCATCTACGGCGAGGCGTATATCCCCGTCACGGACGGCAAGTCGCCGCTGGTGATCCACTCTCACGGACTCGGCTCAAATCACGAGGCTGGCGCCTCCTTCGGCAAAAAATACGCTCAGAGAGGTATAGCCTTGTACGCGATGGATTTCAGAGGCGGCAGCAAGAGCAACAACGAGAACCGTTCGGACGGTGTCAGTACCGATATGTCTGTGCTGACTGAGGTCTCTGATGTTTCTGCCGTGCTCGCGGCGGCTAAGACATGGGACTTTGTCGATACTGACAGGATCTTTTTGCAGGGAGGCAGTCAGGGTGGCTTGGTGACAGCTATATCGGGCGTACGTCACGAGGACGAGATAGCCGGATTGATACTGCATTATCCCGCCTTCGGTATGCACGATATCATGAAGGGCACAAGCGATGAGGATCTGCCCGAGACCGCCGATATCGCGGGTATAACGGTAGGCAAGATATTCTTTCAGGATCTGCACAAATATGACGTCAGACCCGATCTTCAGAGTTTTGATAAGCCCGTACTGATACTGCAGGGCAGTGAGGATCCGATAGTGCTGCCGTCTGTTACTAAGGCTGCCGCCGATATGTATCCAAACTCTGAGTATCATATAATCGAGGGCGGAGAGCACGGCTTCTCGGGCGAATACCATGATGAGGCTACTAAGTACGGCTTGGACTTTATCTTCAAAAACCTATAATATGATATAAAAATGCCGGTAACCGAGTTTTATTTACTTCGGTTACCGGTGTTTTTTGTTTGATGTCAATCAATATCACTGTGTTTTGAATGACGGCAGCTCCGCAAAGGTATCGGAGATCACAGCATATGAGCGCTTGAGTCGCTGCGTGTAAGTCAGCGGAGGCAGACCGCTGAAGCCTGTATCGTACAGAGTGATCCTGCCGTTCGTGCCTGCGCCCAGCTTGATTGTATCAAAGGTGGTGAAGGTGACATCGTCGCCCTCGAGCGGCGCTATACACGCCATCGTGCGGGGATTCTTGATACCCAGCAGATACCAGGCTATCCTAAGCTCGAGCTTGTCGCCCGAAAGGCAAAAGTCCGCCTGCGAATCATAGCTGTCGCTGTCGGGATCGGCGTTGCCGTAACGCAGCAGACCTGTCTCTGTATATCGCGGCTCGATGGTCTTATCTTCGTCGGGCAGATACATCTCGTTAGATACAAGCATATAGGTAGGATCGTAAACTCCGCTGTCATGCTTTGCCGGCTCTCTTTGATCCTTGCCGAAGATCCCGCGCAGGACAGACTGGCGATAGTAAAACACATCCCTTACAGCGTCGCAAAGCACGCGTGTGCCGTCTTTGCCGTTTATCTTTATCAGATAATCCGCAGACTCCGAGAAGCTGAGGTCGCTGTCTTTGAGAAAAGAACTGCCCTCGCCGGTGACCTGTATCGGTATATAGTAGGTGTCTTTGTCGAAGTCAAAGCCCTCCGGCAGCGATACCAGCAGATGCAGATACTCGGCGTCATAACGGGCGCAAACCCGTGACTCGCCTATACCCGTCTCTTCGATCCACTCAGATATATCGCCGTCGGGATAAGCGGCAGCCGCGTCAAACGCAAGTACGCCGTAGCTTTGCTCAGCGGATGACAGATCATGAGTGCGGTCAGCTGCCTTGGGCGGATAGTACATCTCGGTGTTCCAGGTGCGCTTGAACCACTCATCCTGCCATGAAAACAGCAGTCCTCCGCAGCAACCCGCCTCACAGATGTCTCTCGCCATTCTCGAGTCAAGCTCACCCTGCTCATCTTCGGTGAGCCCGCCCTGGCGATATCCGTTGAGTCCTTCGTGGGCTATTCCGCGCGAGGTGCTCAGACCGTACTCGGCTATGAGCAGGGGTACCGTGTACTCGCCCTTAAGGTCGTTGAGATAAGCGAGATAGTTATCTGACGATCCTGTATACTCCTTTTGATGATTCATAAACTCGGGATAGTATGGGTATACGTCCACCGCCGCGAAGAGACCCGCGCTGTAGCTGCCGGATACTGTTATCTTTTCGGTATCTACGCTGACCGCGTCCTCCTCATCGGCGAAAGGCTCTGCGGGATGGGTGAGGGTGTCGAGCGTCTGCCAGTTAAGAAAGGCGACGGGTATCTGACATGAGTATGCCTCGGTCTCGTAGCTTATCAGCGTATCGCCGACCTCGCAGAGGAACGCCTCAAAGGGCGATGAGCCCTCGGCTGTACTGAGATAAGAGCCGCGATAGTCAGCCTGCTTAGGATGCGAGGCGTTAGTCTCGATGACAAAGTCGGCGGGGTACTCCAGTCCTAAGATATAGCCGACGACATATTGGGATATATCCCGGTCATATACAGCAGGTTTGTATGAGCCGTATACCGTGTAGTCGCTGCTGCCGTGGATGATATCCACGGTCTCTTTGACGGAGCGCTTGAACGCCGATATCAGTATCTTGTCGCTTTCGAGCGCGTCTGTCAGCTCGTACATCAGATCCTCAGAGAACCAGATGCCTTGTATCAGATACAGAGGACTGTCGGTATGAGCCTCGTTGTAATCTGCGAAGGCTCGGTAAAAATCGGGATTCATCACCGTAAAAACGCGTACGGTGTTAGCGTGCATTTCTGCTATCATACCGAGCCACTTCATATATGTATCGTATGTAGTATCGGGAGCTGCGAGATCGGTCTGAGGTTCTGTGAGCCCTATGTTCACGCCCTGTATATAGAACAGCTCGCCCTCGCTCTCGTTTGTCCGTCGATAAAAATACCCGTTGTCAGCCGCGTAAAAAGGCATAAAAACGCCGGACGCTTCGGGCAGAGTGATACGTGCCCTTACGCCGGCGTTTTCGGTTTTTTTATCGCAGGCGACAAGAAAAAGCATCATAGCCGCCAATATCGCCGCAACTGTTCTTTTCATCTTGCCACCTCCTATTTGATTATAGCCTGATAAGTATTATTTTTTTGTCGTATCGCGATACTTTTTCAGATACTTTTGCAGTTCGTAGTAAGAGGGCTTGAGCCTTTCGTGCCACTCGGGGATGTTCCACTCTTTGTAGGTGTAGCTTCCGGACAGGCTGATCTCCATAGAGCCGCTGCCCTTGACATAGCCGAAGCCGAAGTCGAACGCGTCATACGGCTGAGGACTGAAGACCTGCTCCTCAAAGAAATCGCCGATCTGCTGTTTGGATGAGGGATCCATAACGTTGAGCAGCTGCCACGGTATACGCAGCTCTACGCCGTTTTCACCGTAGCAAAAGTCCGCTAATGATGCGTAGTCCTTAGACTCGGGATTAGCGTTGCCGTACAGCAGCTTGCCTGTCTCGTATGCCTTATCGGGCACCTCGGCGCCCGTGCCGCCTACCTTGAGGTGGTATCCGTAGCACATCATCATCTCATCAAACTCGCCGCTGTCCTTGACTCCCGAATCCTTGAGCTGGGGGAAGTCCGTCAGTATGCGAGACTCGACAAAGTGATAGTTGAACGCGTCATAGTAGCGGTCAACATAGATATGTGAGTCTTTAGCACCGTGGAGCTTTATCAAGAAGTCCGCTCCGTCGTCAAAGGTCAGATTTTCGCTCTCTGCCGAGGTGTTGCCCTGTCCGGATATTGTGTTGATCGGTATGTACAGAGTATCGTTGTTGAAGTCATAGCCCTCGGCTTTGACCATGATATATACATATCGCTCGTCGCTGCGCACATACAGCGCGCCTTGGTCAGTGGTGACCGTAGCGTCGATGTTGTCCCATTCGGCGAGGTCGCCGTCGGGATAACTGATCGTATAGTTCTCGCCGGGGTCGAACGCAAGTATGCCGAAGCACTGCTCTGTAGTCTGGATGTTTGACCAGAAGGGACGCCGATCGGCTATATCGAACATGACGTTGTTCCATGTGCGCTTGAACCACTCGTCCTGCCAGGTGAACACCAGTCCGCCCGCGTAGCCCGTGTCAAATATAGATTCTATCATACCCGTCAGCATGGCGCCCTGGGCGTTTTCGTCTACATGGCCCTGGTTGTAGCCCATGACGCTCTCATGGCCCATACCGCGGGAGGTAGGTATACCGAACTCGGCTACGAGTATCGGCAGAGTATGCACCAGCTTAAGGTCTTTTAGGTAGGCTGAGTAGGTATCTACCTTACCGTTCTCATCCTTGTTTTGCAGGTAATCCTCCTGATAGTTCAGGCTGTCGGGATAATAGGGATAGATGTGGTAAGACGCGAACATACCGGGTCCGAAGTTGCGGAACTTGACGTTTTCGATGTTGACGGTCGCCTTGTCCTCGTCAAAGTGAGGCTCGTTGGGATGGCTGAGAGGATCGGTGGTGATCCAGTTAGTGAAGGCAAGAGGCGCCTGGAATTTGTACTTATCGGTCTCGTGCTTGATAAGAGAGTCGCCCGCTCTGCACAGAAAAGCCTCAAACGGCGACGCGCTCTGAGTAAACAGATAGTCGCCGTCATACTCGCGCTTGTCGGGGTGCTGTTCGTCGGTGTTGATGACGAGATTTGGATCCCACTCTATACCGATGACCCAGCCCGCGAGCCAGCGTGATACATCGGTGCGGTATGTGCCCGAAGCCTTGCCGGGGCTCTCGGGGATGACAGCGTCGCCGTGGATGACGTCTACTATGGTCAGAGCGTCGCGTGTAAAGTCGGTGAGGATCTTCTCGTTCTCGGCGTATACGTCGCTGAGGCGTTCTGTATCATCCTCGTTGACCCATATGCCCTGAAAGAGGTACAGAGGATTGTCGGCTTTACTGTTAAAGTCATTCAGAGCCAGATAAAACTGAGGACGCATGGTGGTGTATACGCGTATGCAGTTGCAGTTCATCTCACTGATATACTTGAACCATCTCATATAAGTCTCGTAGCTGATAGTAAGGTCACCGGGGAAGAGGGAAGGTTCCGACGCGCCGATATTCACACCTGTCATAAACAGCTCGTTCCAGCTGCCGTTGCGGTATACGCTGAAGTAGTTGCCCTCAGCCTTGAAGCGATAGCTGAGATCGTTAGCGGAGTCGAGGTACTCTTCGTTCGAGGTCTCCGCGCCGTCGGATTCGGCGTTCTCACGGGTGAAAGAGAGCTGCTTGATACCGAAGGGCGCAAGCAAGCCTGTCTGAGCGAGGATGAAGAGCACAACAATGGTTGCGACGATAGAAATAACGACCTTCTTCATTGTTCAAACTCCTTACGCTGTATCTTGCCCCATGTTTTACGCAGCTTACGGTATTTGAGTATGCCTTCAACTCTGAACAGCGTTATGAGCTGTCTGTAGCCGAAGTTCTCAAGTATGGCATATACCGAGATAGCTATGCTCTGTTTGGCGCTCATCGCGCCGCGGTGCGTGTACTGCTCGAGCACCAGACTGCCCTCGGACAGGATGACGCCGAGAGATACCGCGAGCAAAAAGTAGATGATGAAGAAAAACATATTGAGCTCGCCCATGATGAGCGTGAACGGTATCAGAAAATAACCGATAGCCTCAATAAGCGCGCCGAACAGCTCAAATATCCAGTTGTACGGCATCGAGACCAATCCGACAAAGCCGTATCTGGGGTTGAAGGTCATGCCCGCGTGAGATATGAGCGTATCCATCAGTCCTATCTGCCAGCGGCGGCGCTGACTGCGGATATCGTTAAGCGACATGGGCCCCTGCGTCCAGCATACCGAGAACTCGTTGAACTTTACGCGGTACTTTTTATGATTTTTGCGCATATAGCGATGGATACGCACTATGATCTCCATATCCTCGCCTATGGTATTGGGTTTATATCCTCCGACTTCTATCACAGTCTGCTTGCGGAACAGTCCGAAAGCGCCCGACACTATCAGCAGAGAGTTGGACGCGCTCCAGAATACTCGACCCATCAAAAACGAGCGGTAATACTCTACTATCTGGAAGCGCTCTATCAGCTTTTTCGGCATTGAAAAGCCTTTGAGCTCGCCGTTGACGATCTTTGAGCCGTTGGCGATGCGCACTATACCGCCCGCTACTACTGTGCGTGAATCCTTGATGAACTCCATGGAAAGGCGCAGCAGAGCGTCTTTTTCGATACGGGAGTCGGCGTCAAGGCAGGTGAACAGAGGATATCTGGAGATGTTGATGCCCGCGTTGAGAGCGTCTGACTTACCGCCGTTCTGCTTTTGGACATAGAGCAGGTTAGGGTACTGCTTGCTGTAGTATACAGCCTCGATCTTCTGCGTAGGTATCCGATAGCGGATAGAGGTCTCGATCTTGTGCATCTTGAAAGCCTCTATCACGTTTTCACCCGTCCTGTCCGTAGAGCCGTCGTTGACTACTATGATCTCAAACATGGGGTAGTTGATAGTCAACAGTGAGCGGATATTCTGTACGATATGCTCCTGCTCGTTGTAGGCTGGGATGATGAGCGATATCGGCAGGAGATTATCGCTGTCGACATAGCTGTGAAAGTCATCCGAGAAGGTCTTGTCGTAGTTGCGGTGAACGCGCACCAAGGACACAAAGAGCTGGATTATATATATGATGCTGAGCAAAAGCGTGAAAGCCATGCAGAAGTAGTTGAATACTACGATAAAACTGCGTATCGCGTTTAAAAAGCCCACTTCTTGCTCCTCCTTATCATTTATCAGGTATCTACCGTTTTGTACAGCACGTTCTTCATCGCGTCAGCGGCAAAACGGTCATAGCCGCCGAGTATCTCTTCAAGATCGCTCGGCGATATATTCATGCGTGTAATGGACTGAGCCGCTGTCTGGCGTACCCACCACTCCTTGTCGCTCAGTGCGTGCTTTACCGAGTCGAGAGCCGTCTTAGTTTTGAGCAGAGACAGACCTCTGACCGCAGAAGAGCGGACGACCCAATCCTTGTCCTTAGCCGCCATCTGCAGGATCTGCTCATCCTCGGGATAACCGAACGCCGCAAGCGCCTTTACGCAGGCGATCTTGAGCTGTGTATCGTTGCCTGTGGCGCCATCTTTATACATCGGTCTGAAAGCGTCTATCTTATATACGGCGATGGTCTTGATGACCGTACAGCGCATATACGGATTGCACTTGTCAAATATCCTCTCGGCAAGCTCTTGTCTGTCGCCCGTGAACTTGGCGAAAAACTCGTTGACTATCCTGCCGGAATACTGAGTATCGTTCTGGATGCTGAGCAGGTAGTCGGCTACCTCGTATACGTCGCCCATGCTGCACAGCGCCATAGCCGCGTTGTACGCAAGGTCGCGGTCTTTCTCTTTAGCGCACTCCTTGATCTTATCACGGTAGTCAAGCGCGCCGAGATCGGCTAAGCGGCGGCAGGCATAGCCCTTGTGGTAAACATCGCCCTCATTGAGCATCTTAGCGTATATGCCTACGGGATCGACCTGCTCGTTGACGCGCTCGATCAGAGCCGCGCGTGCCTCTTCGTCATCTCTGTAGACTGTGCCCTTATGCTCGTTGATAGCCGCTACAGCCATCTCATATACGGTGAAGTCGCCGTTTATCTCATCGGCGAGCGCTTTGATCTCTGCGTTTCGGCTGCCCTCGGTCGGTGCATAGAGCACCCCCTCAACATGTATATCAAGCCTGCGCCTGATATTCTCTGTACGCGCCGCGGTCTCATCCTGCAGCTCGGCCAGCCGATAGTGAAGTATGTACTCTATGCCTATGATCAACAGACACAGAAGCAGTCCGATAACGCTTATAAGTTCAACTTTCAAGCTGTTATCTCCTTATATTTTATTGGTTACCGTTATAGTACTTTTTGAGCATATCGAAGCTCTCTTTGTTGCGTAAGGTATACTTGACGGTCTCCCACTTATCCCACTGGAATACCTTGTAGCCGGGGTCGTGCTTATCTGCGGGGAAGGCGTACATCAAGTCACCCTCTTTGCGCTCGCCGACCATCACCGATACCAGAACGCCGTTGGTGGTGACGGTTTTGGCGCGCTCACCGGCAAAGGCGTTGTCGTTGATGACGAGCTTTTTAGAAGGGTCGGCTACATTGAGCCATGTCCAGGGCAGACGGATATATATCGTCGAGCCGGTCTGATAGAACTGTGTGTCGCCGGATGTAAAGCCGCCGTATACCAGATCGGCGACCTTGGAGTAATCGCCCGTGTAGCTCTCGCGCGTGTATGCCGAGCCGCGGCTGCGGTCATAGCTGCGCATTACATACAGAGCCGCCTGCTGCTTGTTTTCAAAGCGAAGTGAGAATTCCATACCCGACAGTGAGTTAGGGGTGAAATCCTTAGCGTAGTAATACTCGCCGTCGTTGCGCTGGAAGGTGTCCAGACCCAAAAACATGGCGTTCGACTTGTAGTCTGTCTCTTCGAGCAGCTGCAGCGTTATATACAGATATCCGCCGTCGCTGTACATCGACACAGCCTGAGCCAGATCGTCGTCTGACAGCACGAGTCCGGGCGTCTCGGGCATAACGCTGTCAGCCGCGATGACTCCGGTCATCTCGGCGCTGTCACAGGTGTTGTGCCAAAGATAACTGCCAGACGCCGACGCGGTGAAGAACTGCATATCGTCAGCGACATCAGACCAGGTATCATTTAGATCATATACTGTAGCGCCTAAGATGCCGCTGTCCTTGGCGGCGTTTAGAGCGTCTGTGATGCCGCTGCCCTGCTCGCTCTCGCTGACAGCCGTCTGTCCGTATACGGCGTTGACATCCGAGAAGGATACTCCCGATGCCAGCACAGGCTGAGCGACTTTCTGCAGTTCGTTCATAAGGGCGAGATACTTTTTATAGGCGCTGTCAGAGGCTTTGCCGCTCTTTTTGATGCTTGCGTTGTTGAGCTTGACATCGCAGAAGAAGTATTCTGCCTGCTCCTTGTCGGCTATGCCCGCAAAGTTATAGGCGTTAGCGTCTTTTACCGCCGTCAGTTCTTTTATCATATCGGACACTGAGCATACAGCCGCAGGAGTGCTGTAGCCGTATGAGTTTGATACCGACTGAACGGTGTTATAGAGATATGCCGCAAAGCCGTTTATGCCCTTGCTGCTCACCGTATAGTCTCCGTCGTAGCTGTATGCAGAAAGACCTTTTATCGCAGCGACGTTCTTAGAGGTGAGCGACGGATCAACGCTGATACCCAGTATATACTCGGATACGTCGATGAAGTAGGTCGCTGCGCCGAGTTTTTCTCCCGATGCTCTTCCGTCGCCGTGCAGCGCCTTGACAGCGTCGGTCACAGCTTCCTTCCAGCGCTCAAGTCCGTCTGAACTAAGGTAGTCAGCCGGGCTGAGTCCGTCCGGGGCGGCGACACGCTGCAAAATATATATAGGTGAATTATCTTTGTTTTTATTATGTCTGCTTACCGCCGCGTAGAACTCGGGAGGCAGAAGCTCCTTTGCTTCAATACAGTTGACGCCGAGATCGGCGGCTGAGGTTATGAGCTTCTCATAGAAGGTGAAATCTCGTGAAAACTCAGCCTTGCCGGGTTCCTGAGCGTTGATCGCGATCGCCTTAAGGCTCAGACCGCGCCACTTGTCATCCTGCAGTACCTGAAAACTGCCGTTGTTCACGCGTGATACCTCGGTGTGTTCAGCGCTGCTCTCGGTATACTTTTTGCTGTTTGTATCGTTGAGTATGCGGCGTATCAGCGGATTGTAGAAACGCCAGTAGAAGTTGGAGATATCTCCCTGTCTGTCGTATGAAAGAAAGCGGAAGAACTGGTTGGAGAACAAAAAGTCGGCGTAGCGGTTTCCGTTGACATAGTCGTTGAAGTCGCCGGCAAAGTAGTATACCGGAGCGTAGCCCTCTTCCTGCTTGCGTGAAATGGCGCAGAAACGCGGAGTCTTGCTGATCTCTTTGATCTTTTCCATACCGGTAGCGTTGAGGTCGAACTCAAAGGTAGCGATGTTCTCAACGCCGTAGTTAGGCTCGACAAGCTCAAACCAGTTGTAGAAGTTGCAGTTACCACAGCCCCAGAATTCACTTTTGTAAGCCTCGTCGATGGATATCTTTAAAAGGTTTTTTGAGATAAAATCGGTGTTTTGCTCAAGGACGATTATCTTGCCGTCTGTCGACACCAGAAGGATACCGGGACCGGTGAAGCGCCACTCGACGCCCTCCTGCTGTTCGTACATGGGCGGAGCCCAGTCGGGTACGTCGGTGAAGTCCTGCAGGTCTACCAGATAGCGACCGATCCACTTGGTGGGATTAACTCCGGTGAGCGAGACCAGCTGAGCGCGCACTGAGTCGGACATGGGAGCGCTGAAGAAAGCCGCCTCGGTGATTATCGGAGCGCCGCTCTCATGCGCGAATGATATATAGGACATATCGTCGTCGGTTATGCCTCCGCCCAGAGGCGTGCCGCCGTTGTAGTGACCGTAGGTATCGTTTCCGAGTCCGTAAGCGTCTGCCATATAAAGCAGATCGGGGGTAGAGTCAGCGTCTCTGAGCTCGGTGGTGCTGTCGTAGGCGCCTTCTTCATTCAGCTTAGGGCCGAAATAGTCTTTTTTGTAGTCGTAGTTATTTCCGTCGGGCTTTACATAGTGCTGTTGACGCAGTATGCGGAAAAAGCCCTCGTGTTTGCGGTAAACGGTATCTTTGACGATGTTTTCGTCATCGGCGTATGACAGTATGGTTTTGTCCAGTACGGCGATGTTCATCACCTTGCGCGGCAGCAGATGCCATATCACAAACAGCAGTATGACTGCGAGCACAAATACCGCGATGGCTATATGATACCATTTGAGCCGTTTTTGAAACGCTTTGATCTTAGTCTTTCGCGCTTCCTGATGGCTTTTGAACTCCTGCTCTTCGGCAGTCATTCCGATATCTTGATTATTCAGCTGTTTATCAGGCATGTTTACACCGCCCTTCTTATTAAATTATCTTTTAGCTTCTTTAAGGTAAACTATGAACTCTTCGCATATAGCGGGATCGAAGATCTTGCCTTCGTTATCGCTCAGATAGCGTATCGCGTCTTCTTCAGCCCAAGCTTTTTTGTATGTACGCTCAGATACAAGAGCGTCATAAACATCGCATACGGTGACTATGCGCGCTTCCTGAGGGATAGACTCGCCCTTGAGACCGTTGATGCCGTTGCCGTCGTAGCGCTCGTGATGATATCGCGCTATCACGGCGGCTGTAGCCATGAGAGGATCGCTGTCATAAGCCGAAAGGATGGTGTAGCCGAACTCGGTATGGCTGTTGATGATGACGCGTTCCTCCTCGCTGAGTCTACCGTTCTTGTGTATGATGTTTTTGGGTATGGCTATCTTGCCTAAGTCGTGCAGCTCCGCTGCCTTGCCGATCCGAGTCGCGCGGTCTTGATCCATACCGAGTCTCAGGCACAGCTCACGGGTATACCTGTTGATATTGTTGAGATGTTCTACGGTACAGCCGTTATCCAGCTCGGCGTTCTCGGCAAGCTCGGTAAAGATGATGTTTGCAGAGCTTTTTTGACCTTTATGGAAGGTGTTTTGGTAGGTGGTATCAAGTCCGCAGTAGGTAGCCTCGAGCATACTCGCGAAGAAGACATCGGTACCTTCGTGTATGTTTTCAAAGTGGAATATCACTTCGATCTCATCGCCGGAGTGCAGGATATACTCAAAATATGTCTCGGCAAAAAGACAGTTCTTGCCGTTTTTTACACAGTTATCCTCTATTATGAGGTAGTCGCATTTTCCGACTCCGTGATTTTCTGTCTCACGGTATTCTCCGTTGCTTTTTACAGCGACACAGTAGTTCACATCGCTGTTGAGATGATTATATTTAGTAAGCAGATCGAGTATCTCTTTAACCGCTGTGTCGTAGAACCTGTCTTTATCATCGCACTGCAGGATGTTGCGGATAAAGACGGATATGTAGTTGACCGAGCTGCCGTAATGTGAGCTTTGGGCGCGCAGCCGGCTGTTCTTGATCTCAAAACGATAATCCGCGATATATATATACTCGATAGCGCCCAGTATGACAGCGGTGGAGATCGCTATATTGTATATATACAGTACACGCTGACGGCTGATGAGCAGGATGCCCGCGAACAAGAGCATCATAGCGCAGTACACTGACATAACGAATATGAGAGCAGCGTACTGTATGCGGCGCTCGAGCTGTATCATAGCTACATGAGTGACATATACCGCCGCGGCAAGCGTAAGCAGGCACATCAAACCTGTAGACAGCTTTATCATAAGCGGGGTGAACGACGCCGATACGGCAACAGCCGATACCAGCGACGCGAACAGGATAGCTATACCGGACTTGCGGTGACTCTTGAACAGCCTGTTGAGAAAGGCGAGAGCCAACATATATGTCAGGTGTACAGGAACCTCCGTAAGTCTGAGCCAGATAGGTTGGTTGAAGACGTAAGTGATCTCCGGCAGCAGATGTAAGGCTATCGCAAATCCAATATAAAATACTCCGCCCGCGACAAACAGCGTGCGAAAAAGTCTGCGCTTAGACACAGACATGATCGTGAAGATCACCGCTGCCAGCAGTCCTGCAGCCATGAAAGCCAGACCGGTGATAAAACCGGGTGAGATCTTAAAAGAAGGAGAGATCGTCCGGTCGATATATGCCTCAAATCTGACGGAAAAAGGCGCTTTCATGAACACCTCGAGCTGACGCTCCTGTGTAGACGGCTCCAGCGTGATCGCGTTGTAGCAGTTGCCGACAAAGTCGTTAGTGTCAAACTGATTGTTGTATATCTCTTTACCGTTGAGCTTGATCTTGATCGGTGAGTAGTCGGTGATCAGCACAAGATCGGCGGCGTCTTCAGACGGCTCTATCATCTTTGAAAAATAGATGTTGTCTTTTCGTACGCCGCCCTCTGTAAGAATGGGATTCTGGGCATTGAAGATGCGCAGCTCGCCGTCGGGCGCTACGCCCGCCTTATCGGTATACTGATAACCCCAGTTGCTGACACGATCATCGGCGTTGTAGCTCTGAGCTACATGGTCTGCGACGAAGTATACCGCTACCGTCAGTATCAAGATTATCAGAGCAACACCGAAAAGGGGAAGAGCTCCCCTTTTTTCACTGTGATTATCCGATTTTTTGAAGCTTATTGCTTTCATAGCGCTCCTCTTCAGCCGTTAGTGTGTTGCCTGTTATGACAGACGCGAATATTTTTTTAATAGTTGCTTTACATCTTCATCCGTGACGGGCGCGCTCTCGGTGGGCTCTTCTGTTTTCAACAGATCGTCGATCTCGCCGAGCAGCCTCTGTATCTCTGATTGATGCTCTGCTATTTTGCGGAGCGTCTCACGCATACGGTTATTCTCGCGCAGAAGCTCCTGATAGTTCTCTTCCATAGCTTTAGGCTCCTTTACTCCGCTTTGAGCGAGCGTATGACGGGCTTGCCGTCCTGTACAGCTACCGTTACAGTCGCTCTGCCGAGCATGGTAGAGCGCTTGAGCTCATTGAAAAAGGTAGAGGTGATCTCTGCTTTGTCTGAGCTTACGTTGACAGCGTCAACAGTATAATAGATGTTTGTACCGTACTGGGGTATCCACATCTCAAAGATCTTTTTTTCGGGATTATAGAGTACGGATGAGGTCACGTCAAAGTCATCCGTGCCGAAGTACGCCTTAAGGGTATCTCTGATCTGCTTCTCCGTAGCGTCGCGGTACTGCATCGCCTTGTTGGTGATGGTGTTGAGGTCTTTGATGTAAACATGAGAGAAGGCGTACTGCACCGCCGCGTCGACGGGGATATCCGTCGGTTTATCAAAGTTCTTTTGAGCCATCATAAACGCAAGCTCATACGAGCGCACGGCAAAGTCCTTTACGCTGACGTCGACGCCGCCTATCTTTACGGGATCGGTCTTGCCGTTGCCGTAGGAGTGATAGCCCTCGCGCTCGGTCTCCTGTGTATCTTCGCCGGTATCAACGACGTAGTCGGACGTGGCGCGGTCATCTTCCTGCTTTACGTTGGGATCGACGCCGCAGGCGGAAAATACCGAGGCGGCAAGGACAAAAACAAATATGAGTGATAAGGTTTTCAGCGAAAAATGTTTCATATGAAATCTCCCCTTTATAAGAATATTCCCTGACCTTCAAAAAATCAAGTCAAGGAATAGTCTTTTGGATAGATAACCAATAAATCAGTCGTCAGAACATATTGCGACTGTATACTTTACTATGTGTTTTTGAGCGTTTTTTCCACGCCCGGATTTAGTGCTTAAGCCGATCAATAAGGCCAGTAGTAATCGGTATAGCTCCTGTCGGGATTCTCTGAGTCGATCTCGACAAATACATCGGCGTCGGCTATGAACTCATAGTTCTTATAAGCCTTAGCTGTGACAGTAGAGCCGAGAGGCAGGTTTACCGAGAGAGACTCAAGGGGCTTGTTGTATCTGAAGTCCTCGAGTGTGTTCTCATGCTCGATACCTGTATCGTAAACCACCTTATCAATACCTGTCTGCTTGTTGTAGTCGCCCTTAGAGAAGTGGAAGCGATAAGCCATGAAGCACTTGTTGACGTCTGTACGCAGGACTCTGTCGCCCTTGGGCAGAACAAATGTCTTTGTAGCCTCATCATAGCTGCGCTCTGTGTAGCTGTCAGAGATGCGTACCGTGTATACTGCGGTGCCGGCGAGACCGATACCGTCATCCGAGTAGATACCGTGGTTCACATGCTGTGAAGCTGTGGCGGCGGGGTAGAAGGTCTCATAAGGCTTATGGATCTTCTTCTCTCCGTTTGTATCACGGGTGCTCCAGTCTACACAGCACATCTGGAAGTGATAGTCCTTGCCGATCTCTACTTCTACGGAGTCACCGCTGTAGTATACGCTGCCGTCCTCAAAGCGAACAGCCATAGCGAGAGGAGTGACGATACCGAGAGTAGTCTTTTTGACCTCGGCGCCCTGCTCATCCTGAACAGGCTTGATGCGCGACCACAGAGATACGGAGCCTGTGGGGACGGTATATGTCATCTCACCCTTGGGGCTCTCAGCCTTAACGTTAGTGATATCGGTGATAGCTACGGCGTCCTCGCCGAAGAACCATCTGTCGGAGGAGCCGAAGTACTCGGGGCTGATCGAGAGAGAAGCAGCGTCCTTATCCACAGCGTAGCTGCCCGCGGATACGGCGTACAGATCGACGTTGTCGTCGATAACGATGCTGTCGGCGATCGGAGTAGCGCCGTCTACGGGAGACTTCTGCTTGCTCGCGCCGATAGCGGGCGCCTGTGTAGCCGATACCGCAACGACTTTAGCGTTGCCGGTGATCTCGATGCTGCCGCCGGTATGTGTACCTCTGCCGGAGCCGATAGCGGCGCCGCCGCTGTTATACTCTTTGCTTCTGCTGTTAGCTGTGATAGCGGTGACATCAGCGTTGCCGCCTATCTTGACGTTGACCTTATATGTGTCTGAGTTATACTGAGCTGTCTTGCTGGTGCCGCGACCGCCGCCGATACCGGCGCCGCCGCATGAACCGATAGCTACTACCTTACCGCCGTTGATCTCGATGTCGGGCGCGGCAGAGCCGTAGCCGCCGCCGATACCCGCGGCAAATGTGCCGGGATCGTTAGCGTTAAGAGCGGCTAAATCGCTGTAGTCAAAGCCCTGATCCCACTTAGTAGCGGCATAGATCTCACCGCCGTTGATGACGATACGGCCCGCGCTGTAATCGCCTACAGCCGCAACGCCGATAGCGCCGCCGCTGGTGCCGTAGCCTGTGCCTATGCCCGCGCCGCACTCGTTGCCGTAAGCGTAGATAACGCCGCCGTTGATGGTGATGAGGTTAGCGTCGACATGGTAGCCGGAGCCTATACCTGAGCCTCTTCTGCCGGCATAAGCAAAGATGTTACCGCTGTTGATGGTGATCTCGCCGACCTTGACTCTCTCTTCGGCGGGGATATTGCGGTCGGTACCGTAGGAGCCGATAGCAGCGCCCCACAGACCGCCTGTTACTCTGAGTGTACCCTCGCCCTCAAAAGAGACCTTGGAGCCGTACTCTACCTCGATACCGCACGAATAAGCGTCAGCGTCGCCCGAGACAGAGCTGTCGCCTACGAGCACGAAGGTGACATCGGAGCCGCCCTTGACAAGGATAGCCGAGCGACCTTTGCTGCTGACCTGAGCGTCGGACAGAGTCACGGTAGCCTTTACGCCGTCGATATCGACGGGACCGGACTGTGAAGCGTCGATGACGTAGCTTCCGGCCTCGTTGATGATTGTAACCTGAGCCTCTTCAGCCGATACCGCCATAGGGATAGCGCACACGAGCAGAAGAAGCACCATTACAACAGATATGATCTTCTTCATAAAAATCATCCTTTCTGATTTGCAAATGAGTTGTGATTGGGTGATCGTGTGTATATATTGTTCCGTATAAAACGGAGACATAACATAATATAAAACAAAAACCGCCTGCATCAGTCCTGTTACTTTCGGTAACAAACTCATGCAGCCGGTCGGTCGTTTAGATAACTAAGTAGACACCAGAGCTTTGCGTCCCCGTCTTTCGGCGGGTTTGCCCTTATATAATATGCTTTATTATAACATATATGAAGCATATTTGCAATAGTTTTAATGTTTTTTTTCGCCCTTTTTACTATTCGAGCGTCAATTCTGCTGTGAAATACAGCTTTATGCACAAAAACTATATACTCAAACGCTCTCTGTGCGCCTTTCGCTTTGAGCGGTACATAGCTTTATCGGCTTTATTGAAGAGCTCATAGGTATTAGTCTCGATATTCTCCCTTATTGCGTAGCCGTATGCAAGATCGAGCTTAGCGTGCGAGCTTTCGTTATAATCCGAGATCATGGCGTCAGTGTTTTTGAGAGCTTCTTCGATCTCTTCGGCGGTTTTGTACTGTCCGATGACAGCGAACTCATCTCCGCCTATACGGTAGCTCTTGCCGATCTCTTCAAAGCATACGCTGATGATCTCGGCTGATTTGCGTATTATCCTGTCTCCTTCGCTGTGCCCGAAGGTATCGTTGATACGCTTCATATTATTGATGTCAAAGACGACATAGTACAGCGAGTCGCTGTCAAAGGTCTTGTCCTGCTCTACGAGAAAGGCGTTGCGGTTGGCTATACCGCTGAGAGCGTCTATGTACGCCATTTTACGATACCTTTCGGTCTCAGGCGCCTTGGCGTACTGCCTCGCCGCTATATTAACGAGTTCGTTGAATACAAGATACGCCATAGCCGCCAAAGCTAATCCGAGGCTGAGCCAGTAGTAGTATCTGAACCGCAGTATAAAGCAGACCGTGGAGGATGTAAGAAAAACAAGCTCGAGTATGCCGAAAATCGCGTATAAGACTTTTGCGTGAGATTTGCGGCGCAGCAGATCGCGTGTGTGCAGAAACGAGCTGAATATAAGGGTCAAAAGCATGGATAAGGTTATGGCGCTGATCACATAGTCGGCTATATCGAGCAGTCTGAAAAAACAGCATACAAAGAAACCGAGTCCTGCCGCAAAGAACAGCCAGTCCAACACGCGCAGCCATTTCTTTTTATTTACCGTGCCGGCGTATGAGATAAACATCAGCGACATAAATATCAAGCTGACGTTGCGTATATAGTCAAAGGTCAGGATATGCTCCGAGAATATGTCCAGCATATCCGTGCCGGTGACCGTATATGCCGCAGCGCATAAAAAGAACAATCCCGCTCTGACCGCGGTCCGGGAGGCGTCACGGTTTCTGTCAAACTTGTTGTAGATAAGATAGCCGAGCAGGAAGGATGTGGAAGCGACTGAGATGAATAACAGAAAAAGCACTACAAAAGCAAAGTTATCTTTCAGATAAGAGTTGAGCTCGAGCGTAGATAAAGAGTGCTGAGAGCTGTTTCCGTTTTGGTTGATCAGATCAAACGACAAAACCTTGCAGAATATATAGTATAACACGGCGACGCCGAGTAAAAGGTAGTTTTTGATGCGTATCAGGGGATGACGGGTCATGGTTATTACATCTCCCAAAAAAGAGTTATAACATATTCTATAACTTTTAGACGCTCACGACAATAGTGTAAATGTACAAAATTTTTTATTGTTATCGAATAAAATACATATATTTACACAAAAAAGAAGGCGATCTGTCAAATGAGATCGCCTTGTGTAAGATTTTTGAATGTTTATCGCGCCTTTTTCAGCTTACTTTTAGATTCATAGAGCTTTTTATCGGCTTCCATAACAGAGTTGAAAAAGTCTGCCGGGTTGTCGGCGCGAGCCGTAACACAGCCGAAGCTGCATCCGAGCGAGTGATCGGCGCCGTGTATAGTGACCTTGCTGAAGCGCTCGTTTATATCGTCGAGCTTTTTAATAAAGCTGCTGTAGTCGCTGTCGGGACAGATGATGAGAAATTCATCACCTCCGTAGCGATAGATCTGATCCTCGGGGAAGGTATCGATAAGTATATCCGAAAACATCTTCAGTACATCATCGCCTGTCTGATGTCCATAGGTATCGTTGACGGCTTTGAAGCTGTCTATATCGCCCATAGCTACGCATACGCTGCGGTCGATATACTCGGGTATACGCTGATTGAGAGCGTAGCGGTTTTGCAGACGCGTGGTACTGTCGTGGTTGGCGATGATCTCAAGCGAGTCGTTGAGCCGGTTAGCGCGGTTCTTCTGTTTTATATAGTTGGCGGTAAGATTATAGTTTATTATACCTCCGGCTGCCGACAGCAGAGCGAGCATAGTATAGTTGTACGGATTGATCAGACCTTCGGCGTATCCAAAGTTCAGTATCAGATAATTGATGAGAAATGAGCTTGTGATCAGCGCCGTGCTGAAAACAGGCTTGAGCTTTACGAACAGCACCGCCAAAAGCTCAACCGTATAGAAGATCAGCAGCTGCTGATGGTTGATGTAGTGACGGATGGATACGGCGATGCCCCAAATTATCAATACGATCGCGCACCCTCCTATAAACACACGTACGCGTTTAGCGTTATCCCTGATGGTATCCGGCTTGACGAGCAGTTTGCTTGTAATAATGAAGGCGGTCAGGCACAGCAGGATACTCGAGCAGATGCTTATGAAAGGTACTGAGGAGAAGCCTTTACCGGAGGCGGCTCCTATGATGATATAAACTATCAGAGTCAAGGTCTGTATGATGCCGAGCGTAATGGACAGATAGTAGATGTTGTTGATGTTGAGCGTATCTATCTCATACTCTATCTCTTTATCTGTTTTAGGAAAAAACCACAGTTTTAACCAGTTTGTCAGTTTTTTCATGTAATACCTCTTTTCGGGTCAATAGACATATGCTATCCGGGAAGCGGCTTATATCAATGATGTTTTTCACTGATAGAGGCATTTTAAACCTCTCGGGCGAAAAAATCAATGGTACTTTTGCATAAAAAATCAATACAAAAACAAAAATACGTTATCTTACGGCTCCATATTCAGTTTTGCGACACGGCGAACTTCGTCCTGAGCGTTGATGAAGGCTCGCGCTACGTCGGGGTCAAAGTGTGTGCCGGCGTCTTCGCGGATGATGTCGAGCGCTTTGTCTACGGAGAAAGGCTCCTTATAGCTGCGGCGCGAGACAAGCGCGTCAAATACGTCGGCGACTGCCATGACTCGGGCGGACAGGGGGATATCCTCTCCGCTCAGACCCGTAGGATAGCCCTTACCGTTCCACTTTTCGTGATGATACAGTGCGAGGTTCTTTGCCTCTGCGAGATATCCTGAGTCATCATCGACTATCGCTATCGCCTTGTCGATGATCTTGCCGCCCTCTACTGTATGGCTCTGCATGATCCTGAACTCTTCATCGGTCAGCCTGCCGGGCTTATTGAGGATAACATCCGATACGGTGATCTTACCGACGTCGTGCAGAGGAGCTGAGTTGACCACCTCTCCGATATACTCTTCGGTCAGCATATCGGCGGATATGCCCTCCTTTTTCATCTGACGCAGGATGATCTCTGTATATGCGGCTGTCTTGAAGACATGATCGCCCGTACACTTATCGCGGCTTTCCACCATATCGGCGAGGACGAGGATAAGTCCGTTCTGGAGCTTAGTGAGCTGTTCGCTTTTGCGTCGGGTCTCTTCTATGTATCTTACGGTGTTGCGCGCCGCTTTGACATACTCATCATAGAGAGTCTCTATCTCGTCTCCCGTGTCTATCTCGAGCGCGTCAAGCATCTTGAGCCATTTTTCGAGAGCTTCTACGGTATCATAGCTCGATCGGCGCGATACGTTGGCTATCGAGTTGATCGGCTTGACGATTTGCCTCTCGGCTATCCATACCGCGTAGGTGCGTATCAGTATCAGGAAGCCGATGAACAGCGAGATAGTCTTAGCGAGATAGGCGAATTCGTCTGAGCGCAGACGATCCATCTCCATATCCACGCCTACATAGCATTGTGTCTTACCCGCGCTGTCTTTAACAGGCTTGTATACAGACAGCAGCCATCCCGAACTGTCATCGGTCACGTCGCCGGGAATATCTTCTCCAGCGAGAAACCTGTCTTTGTACCTTTCTATGGTGGCGTCATACTCTATGATATCTCCCGCCTTGTCGGCTTTGATATCATCCGATTCGAGATCAAACACTACATGGGTGCCGTCGGGCTCTATGCGGTAAACATATATGAACTTTATATCGGGAGAGGCGTTGCGGATATTGTAGAGCATCTCTTCGGTCTGCTCATATCCCTGCGCCTTTCTGCCGAGGGTCAGATAGTCGTCGATCCTGTCGGCGTCGAGCTTTTGGGCTATCAGCTCAGAGGCGTTGCTGCCCTGCTCCTCAAACTCGGCTATCGTATACCTGTGATACTGCAGGATGCTGGTGCCTATCGCCGCCGATGCCACGAGAGTAGTTGAGAGCGCTACCACCGCGGTGACTTTCAGACGCAGCGAGAAGCGGCGCCTGCTGCCCGGCTCGGACTTTTCAAAAAGTGTTATATAGTACCAGCTGCAGCTCTTGAGATACTTAATGAGACGATCGGGCAGCATTTTGAAGATGCCCAGGGCTATTGCGGTGGTCAGCGCCTTGTCTGCGATATCTATCAAAAACGCCGACAGAAGGTTGGATGAGAAGTAGCCTATCGGGATGATGTTGTTTATCGAAGCGGCAAGATCGACCGCAAAGCCCTCGCCGAAGCTGAGTCCGAATATGAGCCATGTCAGTATGCCGCCGGCGATGCCGCCCAGAGCGGCAAACGTCAGCACCGCGTATATTACATGGGGAAAACGCACTCGTCTGAGCTTGTTTGCAAAAGCCACCGCGGCGGCGGCTATGAACACGCTGATGATACAATAGTATATAGTAGTTGAGTTGAATAATCCGTTTACGATATTAGTCAGGAAGCCTACTGTGATACAGGGGATATATCCGCCCAGTACCGCCGACAGGATAGTTCCGATATCGTCGAGATACAGCGGCATCCCCAACACGGCGTTGAGCCTGCTGCCGAGAATATTCAACAGGACACACACCGCTATGACGCATATCAGCGAGACAGGTGTCTTCCATCCGGATCTTGATCTCAGTTTTGTTGACATATTATCCTCCGTAGAGTCGTATTTGTCGTTGCAATAGGTTATTTTTGATACTCTTTTTCGAGCAGTTCGTCAAAACGATCGGCGGGCAGAGGAGGTGAGAAATAATACCCCTGAACTATATCGCAGCCCATATCTCTGAGAGCGTTGAGCTGTGCCTCTTCTTCGACGCCTTCCGCTACGACGGGCACTTCGAGATAGCGAGCTATATCTATCACAAGCTCTACGAGCCTCATGCTCTTTTCGTCGATAAGCATATTTCGGATGAACTGCATATCGAGCTTTAATACATCTATAGGTATAGATGTAAGCATATTGAGCGATGAGTATCCCGATCCGAAGTCGTCCATCTCGATCTTGAAGCCCTTGTCACGCAGTCGGTTGACCACCTCGATCAGGCGGTCGGCGTTGTCCGAGTAGGCTGATTCGGTTATCTCCGGCATGAGATCGGCGGGACTGAGTGAAAAATCGTCGATGATCTCCGCTAGCTTATCTTCAAGCTCGGGGTCAAAGATGTCTACACGCGATACGTTTACGGATACGGGTATAGTAACGCCGTATCTGTCGCGGCAGCGCCTTATATGAGCCGCCGCCTCACGCCATACAAAGCGATCGACCTCGCGTATCAGACCGTTATGTTCAAACAGCGGTATAAAATCTCCCGGACTGATGAAGCCCAGCTCGGGATGGTTCCATCTGACCAGAGCCTCGGCGCTCGTGAGCACGGGGCGATCGCCGAGTATCTTATATTTAGGCTGATAATAAACGGTCAGATCACGGTTTTTGACGGCGTCATGTATATCGCCGATCAGACGCTCGTGAAATACCGTGCGCTCGTGCAGCTCGCGGCTGTAGCGCTCGGTCAAAGCTCCGAACCTGCCGCGTATGCGGTCACAGGCGGCTTTCGCGCGGCTGAAGCACGCCTCAGCGGAGGTATCGATGTCTGAGAAGTTATAGATACCGGCTCTCAGCCGCAGGTTGCGGGAGCGTGAACCCTCGCGCAGTCTTGCCTGTATCTCTGCTACAACAGGCTCGTAGTCATCACGCCTTTTGCAGAAGATGAAGAAGACGTCGCTCTCGACGCGGCAGGCTATGCCGTCGGACTCGCACAAAAGCTCCGATATAAGCTCACCCGTGCGCTTGAGTATACTGTCACCCTCCTGCCTGCCGAAAAGCTCATTGATAAGGTGAAAGCGGTCGATGTCGAGCGCCAGCGCGTCCATAGGAGCCTCGATATGCTCAGCCAATCTCTGAAGATAGGCAAAAAAGTACCCGCGGGTATAAAGTCCCGATACCTTGTCACGCTCGGTTGAGCTGATGATGCTCTTGTCCTCGCTCATCTCGATGATCCTCTCACATCGAGCCAGTATGACCTCGGGGACGTCATAAGGCTTTGTGATGAAGTCAACGGCGCCCATTCGTATACTGCGCGCCTCGGCGGATTTTTCTGAAGTCATAACTATGATGGGTACGCGTCTGAGCCTATCGTCAGCCTGACATCGCTCTATGACCTCAAAGCCGTTCATAACGGGCATCAGCAGGTCGAGCAGTATCAGCGAGAACGAGGTGTCACCGCTGAGGGCGTTCATAGCCTCTTCGCCGTTTGAGGCGTAAACCGTCTCATAGCTCTGCGACACTATCGCTCCGAGCAGCTCTCTGTTTATCTGTTCATCGTCAACTATAAGCACGCGGCGTTTCATACCGCCTGTTTCCATAAGTTTTTTCATGTTCTTCTCCGTGGAGCTGATTTATCGCTTTGCTCCGTAATAAGTGATTTGTCATACGCGGGTTCATCAGAATATACGATCACGGCTGATGTATATAGACTCGCTGCGATGATTTTAACAAGCTGTTCATTAACGCCTGATCATTTATAAATATCCATTATATATCATAAAAGCTAAAATTACAATTGATTTTATAATTTTTTTTGTGCATATTTTGCTTTCGGATATTATATAATCTAATACTAATTTCAATTAAAACGCTTAAAGATCGCAGGCAGGCTGGCGCCTGTCAAGATCGACAACGCAGCTATGCGGAATTTAACGCAATAGATGTTAAAGGGTTTTATTTGAAATTAGTATAAAAACAGTTCTTCAGTGTAAATAATCGGGACTGTTACCGGACTTTGGCACGATGTCCTTGTACAGTTTCCATAAAATACTATGCAAAAATATATGATAAATCCCGATTTTACGACGATTTATTGAAAAACATGTCAAATAATTATATGATATAAATGACTAAGTGTACAACTATCACAAAGGGACGGTAAGTAGTATGAGTACGGGTTTGTACGAGATGATGAAAACAATCGGTGAAAACGGATCTATAATCAAAGTTCTCGACAGCTTATCCTACGACGAGCTGATCGAGGTCGACTTTAACTCACAGCAGTTCAGGCAGATTTATCATGTATCCAAGAAGTACGCCATGCCCTTGTCAGAGGGCAATTATAAAGAGATGTTCATCCTTATGTCCGAAAAGCTCATCCACCCGGACGAGAGGGACAGCTTTGTTGAGCTGATGAATCCCGATACGATCATCCACAGTCTCCGCAACTCTGAGGTGAGAGGTCTCATCTGCCGCGAATATCGCTTCAGAATGGTCGGAGGCGACTGGAGATGGGTAGAGCTGGTGATGTTGACGGGCGAAGAGTACGGGATAGATGATAACATCATGCGTATGTATGTTTTTGACTGTCACAGCCGAAAATCCCGTGAGCTGGGCTTGGCGGACAACACCGTCTTTTCAAACCATGATCGCAGCGAAATGACCGGATTGCTCAAAAAGCGGGCTTTTCTCAACGATGTGCGCCGACACATAGCCGAAGACAAAAAGGCTATGTGTCTGGTCTCGATAGATATAGAAAACTTCAAGCTCTTCAACGAGTGGTACGGTCACAACGAGGGCGATCTGCTGATGGTGCAGATCGGAGCGGCTCTGCAGGAGATATGCAACCGTACCGGCGGCACGGCGGGGTACTTCGGGCAGGATGACTTCTGTCTGCTAGTGCCTTATGATATGGAACTTATCAACGGGTTGTTTGAAGAGATAACCGCTCTTGTCGGAACGCGCGGAGGCAACGTGGGCTTTTTGCCCGCCTTCGGTATATGCGAGGTCGAAGACGGCGTCGAGACTGTGGATCTGGTCGACCGTGCCTTTTTGGCCGCCGATGTTGCTAAGGAGGGTTACCACAGACGCATCCGTATATTTGACAAGAGTATGTATATGCATACAAACGAGGAGTACCGAGTGATCGCCGAGTTTTTGCAGGCGCTCAAAAGCGGAGAGATAGTTTTTTTCCTCCAGCCGCAGTGCCGCGCCTCAACAGGCAGGATAGTAGGCGCGGAGGCTCTGGCGAGATGGATAAAGCCCGACGGCAGTATCATACCGCCGGATACGTTTATACCCGTACTGGAGAAGCACGGGCTGATATCCGATCTGGATATGTATATATGGCGAGAAGTCTGCCGCTGGCAGAGAGAGTTGATCGACGCGGGGCATACCGCGCTGCCGGTATCGGTCAACGTATCGGTGTTAGATATACTGCACACCGACCTGCCCGCGTTTTTTGAAAAACTGACCGATGAGTACAGACTCGACCGCAAGCTGATCAAGATAGAGATCACCGAGTCGTCTTATATAGCCAATACCCTGCTGGTGAGCAACACAGTACGCTCGCTGAGAGAAAAGGGCTTTACGGTGCTTATGGATGATTTCGGCAGCGGGTACTCGACCCTCAATATGCTGAAGACCGTTAGCGTGGATATAATAAAGCTCGACGCTCAGTTTTTGCATATTGACGAAGGTAATGAAGAGAAGAGCATCCGTATACTTGAGTCTGTTACCAATATGACTAAGACCATAGGAGTGCCGATCATCGTTGAGGGCGTAGAGACCGTAGAGCAAAAGGAGTTTTTGCAGGACCTTGGTTGTCGGTATATCCAGGGGTATTACTTCTATCGCCCGATGAAGACGGATGACTATGAAAAGCTGATAGACGATCCCGGGAGGATAGATACTTCGGGCGTTTCTTTCAAGTCCAATCAGCAGTTTCGCCTGCGTGAGCTGCTTGACAATAACGTTTACAGCGATACCATGCTCAATAATATCCTCGGCTCTTGCGCTTTGTACTCCCGTACCGGAGATCGTGTGGATATAGTGCGCTACAATGAGCAGTTTTATGAGGCGGTGGATGTACCGGATTTCAAGGATCGCTTGACGGATATACAGCAGTTTCTGCCCGAGGCGGATGTTCCTCGTCTCATCGGTCTGCTCGATGAAGCGGAGCATGATCGCCTGAACGGCGCTAAGGGAATACTGCATTTTTACAAGACAGACGGGTCGCTGACTACGTTTTATATGCGTTTTTATTATCTGCGGTCTGACTCTGACTGCAAGATATATTACGGCTCGGTGCGCAACATCACCAAGCTCAGTACGCTCGAAAAGCAGATGTCGCTGTTGTCGCGATTTTCTACTGATACGGTGCTGTTCTTTACCCGCTATCCGGACGGGACTTCGCGGTTTACGGTGCTGTTCAACGGCCTTGAGCCCGAGATCGGCAAGTCTGCCCGTGAGCTTGAGGATGAACTGAACGATGAAAACTTCTTCAGCGCTATAGGCTCAGAGAACAGACTCTCTGTATATCGCGACTTGTTGAGAAAGATCAGGAACTATGAGCCTTTCAACGAGCGTATGAATATCAAGAACGCTTCCGGCGAGACGATAACGCTGGATGTGTTCGGCAACTGTATGAAAGATGATACAGATATGATAGACTATTTGATTATGCTGAGAAAGCTCGAGACTTGATCTTTGAATCAAAATGATAAAACCGCTTTGAGACTTTGATTTGTCTCAGAGCGGTTTTATACTATTTTATATTGTTTTATCAGATATTGAACGCGCGCTTCAAGAACAGCTTGCCTGTATTTGTGATGAAAACATCCTCAGCCTGTCTGATGATATCGTTGATCGGTGTGCCGCTCTCCTTGAAGTCCACTATCATCCTCGCCTCTATCAATATCTGGTGATCGAGTGTGGATATATGATCGTAGTTATGATCGTTCGCGACCATATGGCATACTCGCATGGCTACGGGCTCTTCGATATTGCACGAGCGCAGTATATCGCGTACGACGGGTATACGGTCGCCCTCGACGTTATGCACTACCGCCGCGAGCTCTAAAGCGTACTGCTCCTCGTCGGTGAGTTTCTCGAGCTCGCCGATGCTCTTAGCGAGTGTGTATACTCGTACAAAGTGCTGTACCTTATGCATATCTCCATCGTGGTACTTCTTCATCTTCAGCGCGACGAGGTTCACATCCGCCGCGCGCTTTATCTCTGCCTGTGCAGGCTTTTTCTTTTCATCGGGCATTTTTCAGCGCCTTCTTTCTCTCTTTTCGCTCTTTTTTGTCTTTTTTTATTATTTCTCTCAGATAGGCGAAAGCCTTATCTTCTCCGTTTTCGGCTAAGTATGTGAGGTAGTCTTCGATCTTATCCGAGGTAGCGGGATGTATCATGCCCTCGCGTCTGCCTTTACCGTTGATGAAATAGGTGAGGGGGCTTTGATCTGTATAGGCCTTGCCCTGATATATCTTGCTCGCCGCGACGCGGTCGCAGAACATCTCGACAACATACCTCGTGGGCATCTCGACGGGGCGTATCTTCTTATCCTTGGCAGAGTAATCGGTCCAGTACTCAAAGTGATGACGGTTGCGACCCTTATGGTGCATCCATGAGTCGGAATAGCCCTTGACCTCGCGCTCACGGTCGTTGGGGCTGCGCGTGCCCTGCCAGTATCTCGCTCCCTCTAAGAACTCCGTAGGTGAGTATTTGGACAGGTCATGTCTGAGTCCCTGCCACGGTATACCTGCCTTAAAGCAATTGCGGATGACCTGATGGCGGTGCCGCGTGATGGTTTTGAAATGTTCAAATGCCTTAGCCATAGCTTTACCTCTTTTCACGCCATATTATAACCTATTCGATATATTATTGCAATATAATAAAAAATATCTTGACAAATTATATTTTATCAAATATAATATAGTCAAAGATAAAATTCCGCAAAGGGGTATGAGCATGTCGGATGTTTATATAGACGAAGCTTTAAAGCTCGATAATCAGCTGTGTTTTCCGCTTTACGCGGCGGCGAGACAGGTCGTGTCGCTGTATACGCCTTATCTCAAAGAGCTGGGGCTGACATATACTCAGTACATAGTTTTTCTCGTGCTGTGGGAGGGCGAAGCCGTGACGGTAGGTGAGCTGTGCAGACGGCTGTATCTCGATAACGGTACGCTCACACCGCTGTTAAAGAAGCTCGAAGCCGCGGGATATATCGTCAGAGAGCGCGGCAGTGAAGATGAACGTGTGGTAACGGTATCTCTGACAGATGACGGTCGGGCTATGAAAGAGCGCGCCGCTCATATACCTTTCAAAGTCGGCTCCTGTATCGCTTTGAGCGATGAAGAGGCCGACACGATGTACAGACTTCTTTATAAACTCTTAAGAGGAGAATGACCATGGATCGACAAAAGATAATCGTACGCACAAGCGTCATAGGGATACTGGCAAATGTGTTTTTGGCGGCGTTCAAGGCGGCTGTCGGACTTCTCTCAAACTCTATATCCGTAGTGCTGGACGCTGTAAATAATTTAAGCGACGCCCTGTCGTCGGTCATCACCATCATCGGAGCTAAGCTGTCCGCTAAGCCCGCCGACAAGAAGCATCCTCTCGGTTACGGCAGAATAGAATATCTCAGCGCGGTAATAATAGCTGTGATAGTACTGTACGCGGGTATCACCTCGGCAGTAGAATCCGTTAAGAAGATCATCACTCCCGAGGCACCGGACTACAGCCCTACGGCGTTGATAATCATAGCCGTAGCGGTAGTCGTCAAGATAGCTCTGGGCATATATGTATCGCGAGTAGGTAAGAAGGTCAACTCAGACTCTCTGACTGCATCCGGCAAGGACGCGCTGATGGACTCTATAATCTCTGCGTCCGTGCTTGTCGCCGCTCTCATTTATTTGATATGGGGCATTTCGCTTGAGGCGTATCTCGGCGTAGTCATCTCGCTGTTCATCATCAAGGCAGGCTTTGATATACTGCGTGAGACGATCTCTCGTATACTCGGTGAGCGCATAGACGGTGAGCTTAGCAAGGAGATCAAGCGTGAGCTTTGTACCTATGAGGGCGTATCGGGCGCTTATGATCTGATACTCCACAGTTACGGCCCCGATAATCTGATCGGCTCTGTGCATATAGAGGTACCGCATACAATGACAGCGCCGGCTCTCGATGTGCTCGAGCGCAGGATGACCGCGGATATATACGCAAAGTATAAGGTAGCTCTGACGGGTATCTCGATATACTCTGTCAACCTGAGCGATCCCGAGACCGAGGCTCTGTATCGCCGGATATATGACGAGGTCATGGCGCATGAGCATGTTTTGCAGATACATGGCTTTACGCTCGATAAAGAGAGCCGCAACGCCGTGTTCGATATAGTGATCGACTTTGATCTGAAGGACAGAGCTTCGCTGTATAAGGAGATCGTGGACGAGCTGCACAAAAACCACCCGGGATATAATTTTTATGTCACGCTCGACAGCGATATATCAGATTAATAGTAAGTCAATGCCGCTGTGCGGCAGTACATAAACCACCAGCCCAAAATCATACTAAAAAACGGAGGTATTATTATGGCAAGTATCTATGATTTCACACTTTATGACCGTACAGGCAACGAGTATCCCCTCGCGAATTACAAGGGCGAGGTCATGCTCATCGTCAACACAGCTACAGGCTGCGGCTTTACGCCTCACTATGAGCCTATCGAGAAGATGTACGAGCAGTATCACGACAAGGGCTTTGAGGTCATAGACGTACCCTGCAACCAGTTCGCGGGTCAGACTCCCGGCACCGACGACGAGATCCATGACTTCTGCACCCTTAAGTACAACACTCAGTTCCCCCAGATGAAGAAGAGTGACGTCAACGGCGAGAACGCTCTGCCGCTGTTCACATATCTCAAGAGTCAGAAGGGCTTTGAGGGCTTCGGCAAAGGCGTAGCGGCTATGGCGATGAAAGCTATGGCAAAAAAGATGGATAAGGATTATAAGAACAGCCCCGACATCAAGTGGAACTTTACAAAGTTCCTCGTTGACAGAGAGGGCAACGTGGTAGCACGCTTTGAGCCTACCGCGGACATGAAAGAGGTCGAGAAGGCAGTAGCTGCCTTGATCTGATATCTCAATACAGCATAAACGAACCGCCCGAGAATCTCTCGGGCGGTCTGTTGTATAATTACATTTTATTTTGTTACCGTAACTGTTCTGGTAACTCTGACCTTTTGGTTGAACACGTCCTTGACTATGTAGGTCAGGTAGTAGGTGCCGGGCTTATCGCTGAGCACGTTGCCGGTTACTGTGACGCGGTCGGTGATATCGTTGCCGCAGATATCGGTGGCAGTCACTCCGTCCATAGGGCTGAGAGCCTCGCCGCTCTTTATCTCTGCATCGGTCACGCCCTTGATCTCAGGCAGCTTGCCGATATAGGGATTATACGGATCTGTATCGGTGGGATCCCACTTCACGTCGGCGGGAACCTTGATGGTCTTAGGCTTGCCGAGAGGATCGGCGTTAGAGTCGGCGTCTATGACATGAACGGGGGTGTTGAGCGGACAGTTTTTGAATATCCACCTTACGTCCGCCGCCATCATGCGCACACAGCCCTGAGAGGCGTGCTCGCCGAGCTTATTGAACTCATCTGTCTTGAGTGTGCTGTGTCGGTCTTCTTCATACGGTACGGAGTGGAACAGGTACGGACCCTCAAAACCCGATACGAACATTCCGTATACGTCGCCGTACAGAGGATGCCAAGGCTCCTGAAAGTACAGCGCGAAGTCGCCTGTTATGGTGACGTCGTTGCCGGCAGTACCGCAGGATGCCACCATGGCTCTTACGGGCACGGTGTACTCGCCCTTGCTGTCATAGGTGTAGGCGGTGACTACGTTAGTGCGGCGGTTGACAGTCAGACTGTACAGGTTATCGGTGCCCTTAGTCTTGTTAGCTTCGAGTATATCCTGATTAGCTAAGATCGCCGTGGTCAGCTCCTCCGGTATATCCGGCTCGGTGTTCTGTGCTACGGTGAAGTTACACGAGGCGGTAAAGTTCCTCGCGCTCGCGGTTATCGTAGCCGTGCCTGCCTTGAGAGCGTCGGTATGTCCTGCCGAGTCTACCCTTACTGTCGCGGGATCGGAGGAGGTGAATTCGACCTCCTTGATGTCGATAGCCGAGGGTACCGTCAGCATACATACGTCGCCTGTTTTGAGCTGCATTTCGGCAGGCTTGCCGTCCTGCATGGCAAAGCTGAGCGTCTCGTCGGTCGGGGCGGTGTTGTTGATAGAGGATATTCGCCAGATGACCAGAGCCACCAGCGCTATCACCACCAAGCCCGCGATGATCGCCGCTGTGAGCACGGTTCTGTTTGGTTTTTTGGATTGATTATAACGGTATTTGCTACCGTATCTCATTACTTTCATCGGTTTCATGGCTCTATTATACATACTTTTGCCTTATTTAGCAAGTTACAGTTTTAAATTGGCTCGATTTGGATATATGATAAACCTAAAAGCGTTGAAAAATCACGCCGATGATGCTACAATCATAGTAGATAAATATGTAAGATAAAGGTGACGGGATGAAGGACTTTTGCCGATACGCTAAAAAGTGCAATTCGTGCCAGCTGTGCAACCTGAGCTATGAGGAGCAGCTGGAGTATAAAGAGAGGCTGTGCCGCAGACTATTAGGAGGTCTGTGCAGGGTCGAGAGGATAACCGAGTCGCCCGAGATACTCGGCTACCGCAACAAGGCGCAGTTTGTGTACAAGCGCGAGGGCAAGAGGATAGTGAGCGGCATATACAAGTCCGCAACACACAGCGTTATGGCGGCGGACAGCTGCGCAATATGCTCAGAGCTTGCAAACCGTGTATCGGGCGAGCTGTGCAGGCTGTTTCAGAGCTTCAAGATAGCGCCGTATGATCCGTATACGGGCAGAGGATGGCTCAGGAGCGTCATCATCCGCGAGGCTCGGGCGACAGGGGAGAGCATGGCGGTGATAATCGGCGCTGACAGCATATTCCCGGCTAAGCGCACCTTCGCTACTGCTTTGAAAAAGGCTTGTCCGGAGCTGAGCACCGCTGTGTGCGCCGTCAACAGCGATCCCGACAGGCTCTTCGGCGGCAGGCAGACAGAGGTTCTCTTCGGCGACGGCAAGATCACCGATATACTCTGCGGCGAGAGGTTCATCATCTCGGCGGCGTCGTTCTATCAGATAAACCGCGCTCAGACAGAGCGGCTGTATACTAAGGCTATCGAGCTTGCCGCGCTTACGGGCGGCGAGACCGTGCTGGACGCCTACTGCGGAGTAGGTACCATAGGCATAACCGCCTCACGCAAGGCAGGCATGGTGCTCGCGGTGGAGCTTAATCCCGAGGCGATACGAAACGCGCGCTCAAACGCCGAGCTGAACGGTATCGAGAACATCAGCTTTACCGCTGCCGACAGCAGGCTATACGCCAAGGAGCTGCAGGAGAGAGGGGAGAGGGTGGACGTTGCCTTTGTCGACCCTCCCAGAGCGGGCTGTACGGCGGGATTCTTGAAGTCGCTGAGCAGACTCAGACCCGTGAGGATAGTTTATATATCCTGTAATCCCGAGACCCAGGCGCGTGATATAAGGGTGCTCGGCAGACTCGGCTATAAGGCGCAGATGTGCTATCCGTTCGATATGTTCCCGCATACTAAGCATGTCGAGACGCTAGTTATGATGTCACGAGATAATGTTCCGAGGTAGTTTGAGACACTATAAGTATTATTAGAGGAAATACTATGAAAAATGATAATTGGAAAAGGAATTATGAGCTTGCGAAACAATATTATACTGATAATGGAGATTTATTGATTCCAAGCAACTATGAAATAAATGGAAACATTAAACTTGGATTGTGGATTTCGCATCAAAGAAGAGACCATAAGAATGGCAAACTATCGGTTGATAAAATAGAATTACTTGAAAAGATAGGAATGGTATGGTCTGTATTTGACGAACAATGGTTTGAATACTATGATTTAGCTATAAACTATTATAACGCAAATGGAAACCTATTGATTCCACTTTTATACATTACAAATGAAGGAGTGAAACTAGGTTCATGGATCAGTACTCAAAGACGACTCTATAAATGTGGGAAGTTGTCAAATGAAAAGGTATCATTACTTGAGAGTATAGGAATGGTCTGGTCAGTTTATGATATTAAGTGGTATGAATACTATAATGCATCTGTTGAGTATTATAACATTCACGGAAATCTGCTTGTCCCATTGCGTTATACAACCAATAGCAATATGAAACTAGGATCGTGGATTTCTCATCAAAGGAGAAGTTATAAAACAGGAGAATTATCAAATGATAAAATTGATCTTCTTGAAAAAATAGATATGGTATGGGATGGAATGAGAGCTACTTGGGATGAGATGTATAAGTTGGCACAACAATATTATGAAGAGAATAATGATTTAAGTATATCAAGTACAAGTTTTACTTATCACAATGCCAGTTTAGGCAGTTGGATAGTAACTCAAAGGAATAAATACTTCAAAAAAACACTATCTGAAAAACGAATTGCCATGCTAAACGAGATTGGTATGGAATGGTTGTATACTAATAATCCAGATTATGTATGGGATAAGAACTACAATACTGTATTAATGTTTTTTTCGAAGTATAAACACTTATATATACCTATTAGTTATGTTTCTGAAAATGGAGTAAGAATAGGAGTATGGTTATATGATCAAAAACTAAAATATGAGAGAAATGAACTTAGCGAGGCAAGAAAAAGAAAACTAGATTTGTTAGATAAAACATGGCTTGAACCAATCAATACGAAATCATCTTTTCCCGAACAGGCGGTGTTGTTTTATATAAAAAAGGCTTTTCCATCTGCAACTAAATTAAAGTCAAATGAAATAAGCGAAATAGATATATATATTCCGGAATTGAAAATAGGTATTGAGTATGATGGACCAAGTCACAAGAACAGAGTAAAAGCTGACATAAAAAAGAGCCAAGTATGTAATAAATTGGGGATAGAGTTAATCCGTATAAGGGATAGTGTACTGCCTAATATAAACGAAAAATCATATAAAATAGTTTTAAGAGACGATTCATTAGAAGCGTTAGGCGAAGGAATCATTGAACTTCTAAAATATATGCGTGTTACCGACATTGATGTCGACATAAAAAGAGATTACATTAAAGTATCCGATAATTACATAAAATCTATAGATATAGATTGGTATTTAAAATATGAGAAATTAGAAGACTATTATAACAAATATGGTAATATTAATGTTCCAAGCAACTATAAAACATCTGATGGTTTTTCTCTCGGTCGTTGGTTAAGTAATATACGAAGTAGTATTAAACATCCAAACTCGCAGGGAGTGAGGCTTAATTCCAACAAAATTGAATTACTGGATAAATTAGGTATGGATTGGTCTCCAATTGAGACACAGTGGAAAAGAGTATATAATATAGCAAAAGACTACTACAACAAGCACGAAAATCTACTAATTCCAAATAATTATGTAACAGATGATAACATTAAGTTAGGAAGATGGATTTCGACTCAAAGGTATAGTTATAAAGAGAATAAACTGTCGGAAGAGAAAATATACCTGTTAGAAAAAATAGGAATGATTTGGAGTGTACGGGATGCAACTACCTTATGATTGTTTTGTGTGTGATTTATCAAGAGTTTATTCTATAGCTAAGCTTACTGGGAATGAATGTATTATTTGACATAAATAGAAATAATTCCAGTTGTTCAATAATCAGGCGTTTATTGTGAACGTCTTAGCTTGATTAGTAAGTCCTTGTCGGCAGACACAACATACCCCCATTTATCGCTGCATTGATCTTTGAATGCACGTAAGTTGAAATTGAAAATAATCTTTGGATTATCGGTATACATGAGATGGTTTTGATTATCTTGGATAAATTCACTTTGTAAATCATTATGCACAAGAAGTATTGCATAGGATGGATGAATAGGCATTATTATTAATGGATGATTCTTAGCAAGGACAGTATACATACCTCTTACTGGTAACACTAACGGGAGTGAACTTCCATTAACTAGAAAAGAAATAAAGTAGTTTTTTTCGTACTCTTGATTGTACCCAATACCAATAGCATTGCTAACGATAGTGTCATGCAGTAGTTGAGTTGGTATGTTTGCGAACTGTGTATATATCATTTTTTTCGTTGCAATAGAAAAGAGCTTTGGGGATCTTGCGATTAATGCGTAAAAATATGAAAAAATATAGCCGATTTGCTTAGTGTCGATATCAAAGGGAGCTTCTTTTTCTAATGCATTAATAATCCTATTTGCTACATTTAAAAAAGGGCTTTCTATTTTTTGGTTTAACATATACTCCATTTGATACGAATAATATCCCGGTTCGGTGTTTGTAGTATTTGCTGTGCCTCTATTCCCGATAATATCTTTCACTACATCATAATAGTAATAATGATGATTAGTTTCAAATTTTCGTAGAATAGATTTTGGCATTTGAACATGAGAGTCAATTGTGCCTTTAGTTTTTTTATGATTTGTCTTCATTTGCATTATTGCTCCTATTAGTGAATGATATGATTATTAATAATATCACAAACCAAAGTAAATGTCACGATTATAATATGGTAAGATAAAACCTATTTGCACCTAATAACGTATTACCGTTTTGTGGAAGACAAAACTCCTAAATCACATAGGATACACCCAACATCATTCTCATAACTTCGGTTCGTGTGGAAAATGTTGCCCTGATGACGTGAGAATTCGGTTTGACATATGTGTGCGGATGGATCTATATAAACTCAGGCGGCTGTCGTGGTGTCACGGCAGCCGCCTTTAATGCTTTTATTCGGTTTTGTTATCAGCCGCCGGGGCGCAGAGCCTTGATCTTGATCTTATCGCCGGGCTTGTGGTTGGCGAGGATGTTGTATATATCCTGGAACGAGGTTATCTCCTCGCCGTCAAACTCGGTCACGATATCGCCCTCTTTGAGCTTGGAGTCGGCAAGAGAACCGTTCTCATCTATCTTGCTGATGATTATGCCGGAGGGGTAGTTGTAGTAGTACATCTCCTGCTGAGAAACCGCCTGACCCGTCAGACCTATGCGGCATCTGCCCTTGACATAGCCGTAGCGCATCAGATCGCCCACGATCTCTTCGACTGTAGTCGAGGGTATCGAGAAGGTCATATTCTCGTAGTAGTCCGCTATGGTCTTGGCGGTGGTGATGCCGATGACCTGACCGTAGATGTTGCACAGAGGTCCGCCGGAGTTTCCGGGGCTGATCGCCGCGTCGCTCTGGATATAGCGTACATAGCGGTTGATGCTTATCTCGCGGTCTACTGCCGATACGATGCCCTGAGTCAGTGAGTTCTGGAACTTGACGCCGCCCGGACTGCCGATGGCGATGACCTCATCGCCTACGTTGACAAGCTCTGAGTCACCGAAGGAGACAGGCTTGAGATCCTTGGCGTCGATCTTGAGCACAGCGAGGTCTGTCCATGTGTCATAGCCTACGATCTTAGCCTGATACTTATCGTTGCCGTTGGTCACGATGTTGATCGCGTACATCCTGCTGTTGCCGATGACATGGGCGTTGGTGACTATGTAGCCGTCTGACGATATGATAGTACCCGTGCCCTGAGAGGCGATATCCTTGTCGTTATCGGTTATCTTCTCTTTGTAGCATACTACGGTGACTACGCTGTCGCTGACGCTCTCATAAGAGCTCTGCTTAGTGTACTTAGCGTCGCTTTTATCCTTGGGCTGCGGGTTGAGTTTGATGTTCTCTGCCTTTTCATCGGGCTTGCCGACTGAGTCGGGGTTATCGTCGTCGCGCTTTTGGGTATCGCCGTTATCCTCGACAAGAGTTATCTCGTCCTCGACGTCGGAGTAGCTGCCGCTCGCGTTGTTGCCGCCGAAGATGTCAAAGCCCGATGTGGGATCCTGATCTCCGCCGTTGATCGAGAAGTTTCCGTTACCGAACGGATTGTTTTTATTGCTGCTGTTATTTGAATTAGCCTTTATCGAAACATATGTGATGAAGCCTATGGTCATAGCCGCCAGCAGAGCGCACAGGATGATGATGAACACCTTTGTGCCTGTGGGCATGGGGGTTTTTTGCTTAGGCGCGTTCACTGTGTTTTGACGGTAAGGCTGACCTTGGGGGTTATAGCCGCCGTTTGTGTATGGAGCAGCGCCGCCGACGGGCTGTCTGCCGTAAGGCTGCTGCTGCTGATATCCGTTGTACGGTTGGTTCGGTTGGTTCGGCTGTTGAGGCTGACCGTATCGGGGATCATAGCCCTGAGTCGGAGCCTGAGGCTGACCGTACTGCTGCTGATATCCCCGCATGAGAGCCTGAGGCTGACCGTACTGCTGTTGATAGCCCTGAGTAGGAGCCTGGGGCTGACCGTAATGCTGCTGATATCCCTGCACCGGCGCCTGAGGCTGACCGTAATGCTGCTCATAGCTCTGCGAGGGCATCTGAGGCTGATAGTATCGGGGATCGCGGTTTTGTACGGGCTGCTGAGGATAATACTGCTGATCGGGCTGTCCGTAGACAGGAGACTGAGAGCTCTGCTGAGGAGCCTGCGGCTTATCGCTGTCGGACGGCTGAGCGTAAGGATCTTGATATTGCGTATCATCAAAGCTGTCCCGGGGCAGTGTGTTCTGTACGGGCGGTTCGATGACAGGGATCTCGTTGTCGTCATCCGCCGGCTGAGTGTCTGCCTTGGACTCACTGTCTATAGGAGCGTATTCATCCTCGGGATCATAGTCTTTTTTTGGGAAAAGCTCATCCATAACTGTTTATTCCTCCGTTTCATTACTTGCGGTTGTTTCTACATATTCACTGTGCTTTTCGGATTTATTCTTATCCGCTGTCTTTCGCTGCTCGGTGCGCGGCAGGCGGAAGGTAAAGCGGGTATACTCGTTGACTCTGGAGTCGACGAAGATATCGCCTTCGTGCAGACGCATTATGGTCTTGGCTATGAACAGACCTAAGCCCATGCCTTTTTTGTCCATACTGCGGCTTTTGTCGGTTTTATAGAAGCGGTCAAATACAAATCTGATATCCTCGGGGGCTATACCGGGGCCTGTGTTGGTTATCATGACCGAGATATCGTAGCGCGTCTCTTCAACGGCAAAGTTTAGCGTGCCGCCCTCGTTAGTGAACTTGACCGCGTTTTCGATAAGATTATAAATCACCTGATACATCAGGTCGGGGTCGGCGTTCACGGTGATACTGCGAAAGTCCTCGAGCCCCGTGATATGCAGCTTACGCTCTACGATCTTCTGCTCAAAGCTCGCGAGTATCGTGATGAGCATAGAGAAGAGGTCGAACATCTGCTTATTGACCTTGAGCTCGCCGCGGTCGATGCGCGACAGACTGAGCATGGATGTGACCAGCCTCGACAGGCGCTTGACCTCATTTGAGACTATGCGCATATAGTGAGGGTGGCGCTCCTGCGGGATGGTGCCGTCGAGCATACCGTCTATGAAGCCCGCTATGGTGGTCATAGGGGTCTTGAGCTCATGCGATACGTTGGATATGAACGAGCGCCGCATGCTCTCGCTGGATGACAGCGAGTCAGCCATATAGTTGAAGGCTGTGGCAAGCTCGCCTATCTCATCGTCCGAGCTTACCTTGACGCGCGCGGAGAAGTCGCCTACAGCGAACTTCTTGGCGGCGGAGGACATCTGTCTGAGCGGACGCGACATATTGTATGACATCGACGCGACAAAGATCACTACTATGATGAGCATGACCGCCGCGGCAGTCAGAAAGATCTGCAAAAACGTGGACGGCAGTCCGGATATGAAGGTATCGGCAGCGGTGGCGTAGCAAAATATCGTTATATCGTTGCCGTTTTCATCATAGAACACTACGGGTACTCCCGCTGTATAACGGTTTCCGGTATAATATCCTCCGAGGCTGCCTGTCTCGAAAAAGCTGCCCTCCATGGTGGCTGCCATCACATAAGACGGGAGCGAGGTGTCTTTGCGTATGCTGCCGTCATCGTTAGAGCAGAACAGACAGGCGCCGGTTTTGTCTACGACAAAAATATCCGCGCCGATTATCTCGGAAATGCTCGAATATGTAAGTCCGAAGAGCTTTCTCTCATCAAGGATGAGCGCGTGCTTTGAGGGCAGATACATAGCCGACTCTTCTACAGCGCTCGCTACCATCCGCGCGTTGCTCATCAGACTCTTCTTTTTTTCGTTCTCCCAGTAGTTGTTGACGAAGAAGTACATGGTCACGCTCAGCGCGATGAAGCTCGTCAGCAGTATGGCAAGCCCGAAGGTGAGGTATTTTTTGAACAGTGAGCGTCTGACGCGAAATCTCGGCGCTCTGCCTGTCCGCGACTGATTAGCCCTTTGTTTCAAACTTGTAGCCTACTCCCCATACGGTGCGCAGCTCCCATTTGTCCGACACACCGTCGATTTTTTCTCTTATGCGCTTGACGTGAACGTCTACGGTACGGCTGTCGCCGTAATACTCAAAGCCCCATACCTGGTCGAGAAGCTGATCGCGCGTAAATACCTTGTTGGGATTTGACGCCAGATGATACAGCAGCTCGAGCTCCTTGGGCGGGGTGTCTATCTGCTTGCCGTCCACTATCAGCTCGTAGTTTGTGAGGTTTATCACCAGCTTGTCCCAGCGCACCTCTTTGACGGCGTCCTCATCCGAGGCGCCTGTACGTCTGAGCACGGCGCGGATGCGCGCTACTACCTCTTTAGCCTCAAAGGGCTTGACTACATAGTCGTCGGCGCCCAGCTCCAGACCGAGGATCTTGTCGAAGACCTCGCCCTTGGCGGTGAGCATGATGATGGGACAGTCGGAGGTCTTGCGGATCTCTCTGCAAACCTGCCAGCCGTCCATCTTGGGCAGCATTATATCCAGCAGTATCAGGGCGGGCTGCTCGCGGTTGAAGAGCTCTACCGCCTGCTCGCCGTCGTGGGCTTCGGCTGTGGTGTAGCCCTCCTTCTCGATATACAGGCGCAGCAGCTCGCATATGTTTTGGTCATCGTCAACTATCAGTATCTTTCAATTAAAACGCTTAAACAAGATATTTGCGGAAAATTTCGCAGAGCAAGGCGGAGATCGCAGGCAGGCTGGCGCCTGTCAAGATCGACAACGCAGCTATGTGGAATTTAACGCAATAGATGTTAAAGGGTTTTATTTGAAATTAGTATAAGATTTTGGTTTTCTGTTTTATTCTTAATCGTCATTGCGAGGGCTCGACACGCGTGTCAGCCCGTGGCAATCTCAACCGATTAAAAAGAGTAAAGATTATTTCTTCAATATAGATTATAATATATTTTTTTGATAAAAAGTTAATTTTTTATAAATTTATGCTGATATTCGGCTGAATAAGCTCAAATATCGGGATGATCGGAGCAAATCCGACATAACTAAATCAAGAGGCCGCGTACGCAGCCTCCGTGGATCACTTATTCAGCTTGTTATATACCTCTAAGAAGGTGTCGATCACATACTGAGCCTCCTCGTCTGTGATGACCGAGTTCATAGGCAGAGTAAGCTGATTCTTGTGCATATTATATGCGTAGGGGTAGTCTACGATGTCAAAGCCCTTCTGCTTATACGCTGTCATCATCGGCAGCGGCTTGAAATGTACGTTGCAGTTTACGCCGCGCTGCTTCATCTCGTCATAAAAGCGGTTGCGGAACTCGGCGTCCCTGCCTAAAAACCGAACAAAGTACAGATGGCCGTTTGAGCGGTGGTCATCGCCGTGATGATCGAGAACCTGTATGTCAAGACCCTCAAACGCCTTGTCGTAGCGGTCAATAAGCTCATGTCTGCGCTTGATCATATCCTCGTATCGTCTGAGCTGAGCCAGACCGATAGCGGCGAGCACATCGGGCATATTGCACTTGTACTGGGTATCCACTACGTCGTACTCCCATGATGTGCCCTTGTCCTTGGCGAAAGCGTCCTTGGTCTGACCGTGCAGGGTCATCAGCATATACTTCTTGTACAGCTCGTTGCTGTCTATGCCGGGCAGTTCGCGCCATGTAGCCGCGCCGCCCTCGGCGGTAGTCAGGTTCTTAACGGCGTGGAAGGAGAAGTTGGTGAAGTCGGCTATGGAGCCGCACATCTTGCCGTGCCAAGAGGCGCCGAACGCGTGAGCTGAGTCAGCTACTATGATAACGCGTCCGAGAGCGAGTTGGATGGGATTATCGGACGGCTTGAACATAGCGCGCTTCTTCTCGGCTATCTCAAAGATGCGATCGTAGTCGCATACTACGCCCGCGAGATCTACCGGTATCATTACTTTGGTCTTGGGGGTAATAGCCTCTTCGACCTTATCATAGTCCATCTCATATGAGTTAGGCTTGCAGTCTATCATTACCGGTACGGCTCCGACATGGTAAACAGCAGATACGGTAGCCGTATATGTATAGGCGGGGACTATGACCTCGTCTCCGGGGCCTACTCCCAAGATACGCAGAGTCATCTCGGCACAGGCTGTCTGGCTGGACAGGCATACTGCCTTTCTGGTACCGCACATCTTAGCTATCTCTTGTTCAAATAGCTTAGTCTTGGGTCCGGTGGTTATCCAGCCCGAGCGCAGTGTATCTACTACCTCTTCTATCTCAGCCTCTGAGATATCGGGAGGTGAAAAGGGTATATTCATCATAAATGAAGCTCCTTGTCAAACTAATGGATATAACAGCCGTTTTGACGCAACTGTATTGAAAGTCCTTCTGATACAACCTACATTATACACCCTGCGCTCGGTAATGTAAAGAAAAATAATTAATATGACTTATTTTGATATATTATGCAGAGACAGATACTTATTTTTGGTAGCCTCTCCGCCGCGCAGGTGGCGCTCCTCCTTGTTTATATCCAGTATCCGGCGTACCTCCGCGTACAGCCCTTTGTTGAGCTTAGGCAGTACAGAGGTTATATCCTTGTGTACGGTGGATTTGCTGACTCCGAATACCGCCGCGGTATCGCGAACGGTGCTGCCGTGCTCTGATATGTACTCGCCCAGTCTTATCGCGCGGTCTTCTATATTGCTCTTCATATTGTCCCTCCTTACCGATAGTATATGTCGGATAAATCGGGTTAAGAACAAAATACAGACAGGTTAATGAAAGCTGTGAGCAGCTTAGGTTTTCATGCCGATTTTGGTTGACAAGCGCAGGATTACCGTTTTTTACAAGGTATCATGTTGTTGACATATCGAAACTATTGTAATATAATCAACATGTATTTTTATGTGTGCTAATACTTTTTGATAAAGGATTGGGATAATGAAGAGAAGAATCAATGTAAGAAAAATCTTTCTGATGATATCAGATGCGTTGATCGTAGCGCTCTCAACGCTTCTCAGCAACGCTTTGATCTCGCTGTACGGTATCATCACGAGAACAAGCACTTATGATATCGCGATACAGCCGATACGCATCTTTATCGTGATCGCGCTCAACGTGATCCTGTGCTTCTTTATGATGTATGTCTTCGGCGCGTACAGTAAGATGTGGCGCGAGCTGAGGAAAAGCGACCTTGCGATATGCTCGCTGAGCATCGTACTGGGTCTCGGTCTGAGCTTTGCTATTTTGTGGCTTATGGAGCGACCCGCTTCGATACCGTTCATGATCATTAACACGGTTATCACGGTGCTTTCCATTGTTTTGTTCAGGATAGCGTTCAGGCGCACCTTTGACGATCTGGTCAAGGTAGGAGAAAACGATAATCGCGAGCGAACGCTGATAGTAGGCGCGGGCAACGCGGCGCGTATGATCATACAGGAAATAATCAACGCGGAGTCGGATGAAAACAATACCGCGCGCAATATCAATCCGGTATGTCTTGTCGATGATGATATCAACAAGTTCAACACCAAACTGCTCGGTGTAGATGTAGTCGGCACTACCAAGGATATCCCCGAGATCTGCAAACGCTATAATATCAGCCTGGTCATCTTTGCTATCCCCTCATGTACAGAGGATGAGCGCAAGAGGATCATGTCTTACTGCTCGGATTCGGGCTGCCGCATCAAGACTATCCCCTATATCAGTCAGCTGCTGCTCGATGACGACGCTCCCAACATTCTCTCGCAGGTAAAGGATATCAGGATCGAAGACCTGCTCGGACGTCCTCCGATCACCTTTGATAAGACCAAGATCCGCAACTTTATCGAGCATAAGGTATGTATGGTAACAGGCGGCGGCGGCTCCATAGGCTCGGAGCTTGTACGCCAGATAGCTAAGTACAACCCCGAGCAGATAATCATCGTAGATATATATGAGAACAACGCTTACGATATCCAGCAGGAGCTGTATCTCGAGTATGAGGACAGGCTCAATCTGGTCACTCTTATAGCTTCTGTCCGTGACTATAAGAAGATGGAGCAGATATTCTCAGAGTACAAGCCTCAGGTGGTGTTCCACGCTGCCGCTCACAAGCATGTACCGCTGATGGAGGTATCTCCCGCCGAGGCTGTTAAGAACAATATCTTCGGCACATGGAACATGGTCACTCTCGCTGAGTTTTATCACGTCGAGAAGTTTGTCATGATCTCTACGGATAAGGCAGTCAATCCCACTAACGTTATGGGCGCGACAAAGCGCTGCTGTGAGATGATAGTGCAGTATAAGAGCCAGTCAGGCTCAAAGACCGACTTTGTCACCACACGCTTCGGCAACGTGCTCGGCTCCAACGGCTCGGTCATCCCGCTGTTCCGCCGTCAGATCGAGGCGGGCAAGCCCGTAACCGTTACTCACCCCGATATCATCCGCTACTTCATGACTATACCCGAGGCGGTATCTCTGGTGCTTGAAGCAGGCGCTATAGCTAAGGGCGGCGAGATCTTCGTGCTTGATATGGGCGATCCCGTCAAGATCACTACCCTCGCCGAAAACCTCATCCGTATGTACGGTAAGGTGCCTTACAGGGATGTTGAGATCAAGTTCACGGGTCTGCGTCCGGGTGAGAAGCTCTTTGAGGAGCTGTTGATGGACGAGGAGGGTCTTAAAAAGACCGAGAACAAGAAGATATTTATCGGAAATCAGATCGACATAGATCCTGCCGACCTGCTCTCTAAGCTCGAGTCTCTGCAGGAGATAGCCGAGGAGAACGATAACGACAGGACTGTCGCGAAGCTCGCTGAGATCGTAGATACCTTCCACCATGAGATAAACGCATAAACAACGAACTTAAGACATTACCGTACGGAGGTAAAGAAAAATGAAAGTATTACTGACAGGCGGCGCGGGCTATATAGGCAGCCATACCGCCGTAGAAATGCTTAACGCGGGCTATGACGTAGTCATCGCCGACAACTTTGACAACAGCTCGCCTAAGGTCATAGACCGTATCGAGAAGATCACCGGCAAGCGCCCCGCACTGTATGAGCTCGATGTAGCCGACGGAGCCGCTGTAGACGCTATGTTTGCCGCCGAGGACTTTGACGCTGTCGTGCATTTTGCGGGACTCAAGGCGGTTGGGGAGAGCTGCGCCATACCCGTAAGCTATTACCGCAACAACATCGACACTACGCTCACCCTGCTTGAGGCTATGCAGAAGTACGGAGTGGATAACTTTGTATTCAGCTCTTCGGCTACAGTGTACGGCATCCCCGAGGAGGTTCCGCTGAGAGAGGGTATGCCCACCTCGTGCACAAATCCTTACGGATGGACCAAGTATATGAACGAGCAGATACTGACAGACGCAGCCTCTGCCGATAAAAACCTCAGCGTAGTGCTGCTCAGATACTTCAACCCAATCGGCGCTCATCAGAGCGGTCTCATCGGTGAGAACCCCAACGGAATCCCCAACAATCTTATGCCGTATATCACACAGGTCGCGGTAGGCAAGCTCGAGAGATTAGGCGTTTTCGGAAACGATTATCCCACCCCCGACGGTACGGGCGTACGCGACTATATCCATGTTGTGGATCTGGCGCGCGGACATCTGAAGGCTATCGAGTATGCCGCCGAGCATAAGGGCACGGAGATATTCAACCTCGGTACGGGCACAGGCTACAGCGTGCTGGATATCGTAAAAGCCTTCATCCGTGTGAACGATGTCGATATCCCGTATGACATCAAGCCGCGCAGACCCGGAGATATAGCCGAGTGCTATGCGGATCCCGCCAAGGCGAAAGAGGGTCTGGGCTGGACTGCCGAGTACGGTATAGACGAGATGTGCCGTGACTCGTGGAACTGGCAAAAGAACAATCCCAAAGGTTACTGATATAACATAAAAAAGGAGCTGCGTTATGGCAGCTCCTTTTGATTTATGTTATATTATCGCTTAAAGCTGTGACAGTACTTCGCCGACCTTATCGTGTATCACGAGGTCAGCCATCTTGTCATACGGCGTTTTGTCGCGGTTTATCAGCACCATGTTACTGCCTCTGAAGTATCTGACATACGACGCCGCGGGGTATACCGTCAGCGATGTGCCTGCGACTATCAGTGTATCAGCTGTGCCTATATCCTTCAGCGCCTCGGTCACGGTATCCTCGGGCAGTGGCTCCTCATACAGCACTACCTCGGGCTTTATGACGCCGCCGCAATCGCAGTGGGGGACGCCTGTTGACTGAGCTATCTTATCCACGCCGTACTTTTTTCCGCAGACTGTACAGCGGTTGCGCAGTACGGAGCCGTGCAGCTCGTGAACGCGCTTGCTGCCTGCTGCCTGATGCAGTCCGTCTATATTCTGGGTGACTACCGACAGCAGCTTGCCCTCACGTTCCCACTCGGCGAGCTTTAAGTGCGCCTTGTTGGGCTTAGCGGTCAGACAGAGCATCTTGTCGCGGTAAAAGCGGTAGAACTCTTCGGTGTTGCGCATGAAGAAAGTGTGGCTGAGTATCTCCTCGGGAGGATAATCGTACTTTTGGTTGTACAGCCCGTCCGCGGATCTGAAATCCGGTATGCCGCTCTCTGTGGATACTCCCGCGCCTCCGAAGAAGACTATCCTGCGGGAGTTGTCGGTGATCTCTTTCAGCTTGCTGATGTCTGTCATATGTACGCCTCCTGTATTTTATGATCTATATTGTATTATAACGCAAGAAAAAGGCGGGAGCAAGCCCCGCCGGTATGATTATTCGATATTTTGCTTCTCTCCACAAGAAAAAAGATATAAAAAAACAACCACCCTACTGGGTGGAAGCTTTTATGTGTTGGCATCTTCCTATTTTCACACTCCGTCGCCAGAGCACTATTTTCGGCACTACAGGGCTTAACTTCCGTGTTCGGGATGGGAACGGGTGGACCCCCTGCGTCATCAACACCAACTGGTGTTCTTTTCGGAACAGTTGCTATTATAGCACCGTGTTTTTGAAAATGCAAGTATTTTTTACAAATTTTTAATAAATTTTAAATTTTCGTTTTATTTGCCATATTTATTTGACTATCGCACACATTTTAGGTACAATATATATGTTATGCTTAAATCGCTCTCTGATTTGCCTTATTATACTAGGGCTTGTTTAAAAAATTAATATTGCACAAAAAGAAAAATAGAAGTATCATAAAGGTATGGGAAAGCGACGATATGAGCTACTAGATAGCGAATGGG
>CACYSI010000022.1 GCA_902776975.1 uncultured Ruminococcus sp. | reverse complement strand
ACCATATCAAAAAGAGCAGGTGATGATATGGCTGGACAGAAGGTCAGCAGAAAAGCGCTGAAAACCAAGAATCAGATCGGCACCGTGTTGGCAGAGCTTTTGCGAGAAAAGGAGCTCAGAGATATCACGGTGCAGGAGATCGCCGACAAGGCGGACGTAAGCCGCACGACTGTCTACAACTATTATCTGGATGTTTACGATATATACGAACAGGTGGAAAAAGCGGTTTTAACAGAACTGGGGCTTATCATCACAGAGCACGGAGTGAAAACGTCGTTTGAGGTTTACCCGGTTGTTTTTCGGTATATCAAGGATAATCCCGCAATATTCAAAATGGTATTCGGTCCTAAAGGTCCCGCTTCGCTTTATATGAAGATATTGAATATGGTTGAGGGACTCAACCGAACGATTTGGTCGGAGAGATTCGGCGTGGATATGAATGACGAACGTGTTGTGTGTGCGATTCGCTACCACTCCAACGGCACAATGGCGATCATCGGAAACTGGGTGATGACAGATTTTGCACAGTCACAGGACTCTGTGATCCATATGCTGACGGGGCTCGACAGGAGCACACAGGCGTATTTGGCGTCATTACTTGGATAATCTCTCTTGCCGATGATCGACAGTCTGATAAAAATGCTCCCCGGTGTGGGGAGCATTTGTGTTAATAATTTGGTTTGATTTACTTTGCTTTCTCGTGCTATATGCTATTCCGATGATAATGGGTGAGCTGCGGCGTTATCTGCGCGACAGCGGCAGCGTCAGAGTGTCACGTTCGATGCGTGATACAGCTGAGCGACGATAACGACTGGCTCGAGGAGATAGCCTTCAAAGAAGCTCTCAAAAAGCTCAGTGATCGTGAAAAGAGGATCCTTTCACTCAGGTATATGAGGGGCAAGACCCAGATGGAGGTAGCCGAAGAGATAGGCATATCTCAGGCTCAGGTCAGCCGAATCGAAAAAGGCGCGATCGACAGTATCAAAAGAGAATTGTAACAGAAAACGCTCCCGGTTATTCCGGGAGCGTAACGCTTTACTATGTTGATTATATTATTCGGCGTTCTTGTCCTTGATCAGGAATTTGAATACCAGAGCCGCCAGAGCGCCGCCTACCAGCGGAGCTACCAGAAATACCCAATAAGACTGCAGAGCAGCGCCGCCCTTGAGGATAGCGGGGCCGAAGGAGCGAGCGGGGTTTACGGATGTGCCTGTGAAGTAAATGCCGAAGATGTGTACGAGAGTCAGTGTCATACCGATAACGATACCGGCGATCTTCTCAAACTTCTTTTTGGATGTAACTGCGAGGATGACCAGTACAAAGACGAAGGTCAGGATGACCTCGATGAGCAGTGATCTCTTCCAGCTACCGAGAGAATTCTCGGATGCGAGATACCAGGCGTTAGCGCCTAAAGAGGTGTCAAAGCCTACGAGCAGGCCGAGTACGGCAGCGCCGGCTGTAGATCCCGCAAACTGAGCTACGATATATACGATGAACTCGGTGATGCTCATACCGCCTGTGATCAGTACGCCCAGCGATACGGCAGGGTTGATGTGGCAGCCCGATACGTTGCCTATTGAGTACGCCATGGCTACGATGACCAGACCGAAGGCGAGTGCTGTCAGGATGTACGCTCCGCGAGACTCAGCCGAGCAGTTGAGTACAGTAGCGGTGCCGCACGCAAACAGCACAAGTACAAAGGTGCCGATGAATTCCGCGCAAAACTTTTTAACCATTGTCATAGAAAGAATCTCCTTTTTATATTTTGATATGTTAATAATAACAAATAATTATCGAAAAATCAATATAGTTTCGGTGATTATTGTGAAAAATCAGACTTTTATTATACCGGTGTAACCAAACGCTATGCCTGCCGCGGCGGATAAAGCTATAATCAGGATCGGATTCAGCTTTTTGTACAATAACAGGAACAAAGATACAGCGAATATGCCTAAAGAGACATAGAAATTCGCGGTTTTCAAAACATCAAAATTAATTCCTTCAGAGAAAAATATTTCGATGCCTACAGACAGCACCGTAGCTCCGATCAAGCCCACGACAGTGCTTTTCAGTCCCAGCATGGCGCCCTGCACTATAGCGCTTCGCTTGAACCTGTCATATATCTTGGCTATGAGGATTATTACGATGAACGGGGGCAGTACCAGTCCAGCAGTCGCGCATAACGCTCCGAGTATGCCGCCTACCTCAGATCCGACATATGTGGATATATTCACGGCGAAGGCGCCGGGTGTGCTCTCGGATATCGCTATGAAGTCTACCAGCTCACGGGTGGTCATCCATTCATGACTCAACACCGTCTCTTCGATGAACGGTATCATAGCGTACCCGCCGCCGAAGGTCAGCGCGCCCATTTTGAAAAATTCGAGAAACAGCAGCAGGTAAATGTTCACAGTTCCTTGCCCGCCTTTCTCGCTATCAGCGTAGCCGCTAAGCCTATGACGGCTGCGCTGAGTATCACGATGATAACGTTAGCGGAGAAAAAGGCTACCGCAGCGAAGGAAGCCGCCATTATCAGCCACGCTACTATGTTTTTCGGCGATTTTTTGAACATAGAGATTACCGCTTTTATCAGCAGAGCCAGAACTCCCGCTCTTATGCCGAAGAAGGCGTATTTGATGATCTGCAGATCTTCAAACTTCCTCAAAAACAGAGAAATAAGATATATGATGGCGAATGACGGAGTCACCACACCTAAGGTCGCCGCAAAAGCACCGAGCACGCCCGCCTTTTTGTATCCTATGAACGCGGCGGCGCAGATAGCTATGGGGCCGGGAGTCGTCTCTGAGATAGCCACTACCTCGAGCAGCTCTTCGCCGTCTATCCAGCCTTTTTTTACGGATATTTCATTTTCGATGATCGGTATCATCGCGTAGCCTCCGCCGAAGGTCACCGCGCCGATCTTCATAAATGTCAGAAAAAGCTGTAAGCACAGCTTTAGTTTTTGCTTCATGCTATTCCTCTGATCCTGTTTTCGGTAAATGATTACCGTATCTCAATTCTGCTTTTCAACTATTTTATAGTCATCGCTGAATCGAAAGTACGGGCAGCTCGAGTCGCTCCCGCTCATGAATCTCGCGATATCATCTTCGTCCAAGTTGACCGAGCATTCGTAGTCGTCGTAGTACTCGTTGTAGTTATAATAAGCGCAGAATTCACAGCTTGTTTTGCCTGCCATAAGGCTCACCTTCCGTACAGAAATGATCTTTTGATATTATATCAAAAAATCTGGCTTTTTTCAATACAAACCTGTTGCATTTTGTCTGTGTTTTCGGTATACTTAGATTAAACTTTTAGTCAGGAGATGAAAAGATGAAAATTACAAATGATATCAGGTACATCGGCGTAAACGATCATAACATAGACCTGTTCGAGGGACAGTATATAGTACCTAACGGAATGGCGTACAACTCATACGTTATCATGGATGAGAAGATCGCCGTTATGGATACCGTAGATCAGCACTTCGGTGACGAGTGGCTGAAGAACCTCCAACTGGTTTTGGGCAACCGTGAGCCCGATTATCTGGTAGTACAGCATATGGAGCCCGATCACAGCGCCAATATCGACAATTTCCTCAGCGTTTATCCTAACGCTACCGTAGTATCATCACAGAAGGCTTTTGCCATGATGATGAACTTCTTTGGCACTGAGTACGAAGACAGACGCATCGTGGTCAAAGAGGGCGATACACTCGAGCTCGGCTCTCATACTCTGAGCTTTGTAGCGGCTCCCATGGTGCATTGGCCCGAGGTCATCATGACCTATGACAGCACCGATAAGGTATTGTTCTCGGCTGACGGCTTCGGCAAGTTCGGCGCTCTGGATGTTGAAGAAGACTGGGCTTGTGAGGCTCGCCGCTATTACATAGGCATCGTAGGCAAGTACGGCGCTCAGGTTCAGAATGTCCTGAAAAAGGCGGCAGGGCTTGAGATAGACATCATCTGCCCGCTCCACGGACCCATCCTCAGCGAGAACCTCGGCTACTACCTCGATCTGTACAACACATGGTCATCCTACGGCGTTGAGACAGACGGCATCATGATAGCCTATACCTCCGTTTACGGACATACCAAGAAGGCTGTCGAGCTGCTCGCCGAGAAGCTCCGCGCCAACGGCTGCCCCAAGGTAGCCGTAAACGACCTTGCCCGTGAGGATATGGCTGAGTGTGTCGAGGACGCCTTCCGCTACGGCAAGATCGTACTCGCCACCACCACCTACAACGCCGATATCTTCCCCTTCATGCGCGAGTTCATCAACCACCTTACCGAGCGCAATTTCCAGAATAAGACGGTAGCCTTCATCGAGAACGGCTCATGGGCTCCTCTGGCTGAAAAGACCATGAGGAAGATGCTCGAGGGCTGTAAGCATATCACATACACCGATCATCATGTCCATATCAAGTCGGCTATGAACGATAAGAACATCGAGGAGATCGACGCTCTCTGCGCTGAGCTGACTAAGGAGTATCTCGCTAAGCAGGACGATACTGCTGATAAAAACGACCTTACGGCTCTGTTCAACATCGGCTACGGACTGTATGTAGTTACCGCCCGTGACGGAGATAAGGACAACGGATGTATCGTGAACACCGTATCTCAGGTCACTAACACTCCCAACCGTATCGCGGTCTGCATCAATAAGAAGAACTATACTCACGATATGGTAGCCAAGACCGGCGTCATGAATGTCAACTGCCTGTCCACCGAGGCTCCGTTCAGCGTTTTTGAGCACTTCGGCTTCCAAAGCGGCAGAGACGTTGATAAGATAATAGGGGAGGGCATCCTCCGCTCGGATAACGGCGTAGCTTTCTTAGGCCAATATATCAACTCGTTCATGTCGCTCAAGGTAGAGCAGACTGTAGATCTCGATACCCACAGTATGTTCATCTGCACCGTTACCGAGGCGCGTGTGCTCACCGATGTAGAGACAATGACCTATACATATTATCAGAACAACGTTAAGCCCAAGCCCGAGACAGAGGGCAAGAAGGGCTGGGTCTGCAAGGTGTGCGGATATATCTATGAGGGCGAAGATCTGCCCGATGATTTCATCTGCCCGCTTTGCAAGCACGGCGTAGCCGACTTTGAGCCTATATCATAATTATATATTCCGTAAACCGAGAGTCAAAATCATAACTTTTGTTGACGGAGTAATTAATCATAACAATAAAGGAGAAAAGCCATGAAAAAGTATGTATGCAACGTATGCGGTTATATCTATGATCCCGAAGAGAACAACGGCGTAGCCTTTGAGGATCTGCCTGATGATTATGTTTGCCCCCTCTGCGGTGTAGGCAAGGATGATTTCAGCGAAAAATGATCGCGGATAAACCAAACAAATAACACTTGATGAACAGGACTGTCTTGCGCTGAGACAGTCCTGTGTTCTTTGTACAAAAACCGAATTCAAGTGTGCGTGCTCAAAAAATGATCCCACACTGTGGGATCGTATCAAGGACGCGCTGTATAACATTCTGCAACGTGTATGCAACGCTTACAGGCTCGCGAAGCCGCAGTCCCGCGAGGCTCAGATCATAGCTCAGATGAAGGATATCATCGAGCCCGCGTATGAGATATATGTGAGAGGCTATACCAACGCCGCGAGGAATATACGGAATACTGAGGGCGGTATATCGGGTAAGTCGAAGTTTTCTATAAGAAATAATATTGTCGATGATAATGGTGTGCCATATGATAACGTTGTTCTTTTAGATACCAATATTTTTAACGGCATTAAACCCCGCAATTGGACAAAGAAGTTGTATAGATTTGTCTATGATAATTTAGCAGGCGAGCAAATAAAGGTACAAGATCAGAACGGTCAAATAGAGATTATCGAGTTTGCAAGAGCAAATGAAAGAGTGCAGAAAGACGGAGCTAATAATGAGCACAAAGTAATCGACAAGTTAGCGAGAAAACAAGGAATAAAAGAAAGTTTAGCTGTTGCTCACGCAAAAGAAGTTTTTTTAGTTTCAGAAGAATTACCTGAAAGCGAGACTAAGCGTAATCATAAGTGGCTTGATGAAAACGGTTGGTCTCATCGTAAAGCAACAATAATGGATATTAAAGGGAATATATATGAAGCAACACTAAATATCGCACATACTCATGACGGCAGAAGTATACTATATGATATAAATAAAATAACCGTCATCGGTCACGGCGCTGTGCCCTCAAACTCAAAGAGCAGGGGCTCGCACGTAAATACCAATAACGGTAAAGCTAATGTATCACAAATCTCCGATAAAGTCAAGCATCAATCCCGTACCGACTCCGAATATCTCTCAGCCGTAGAGCGCGGAGATATGGAGACGGCTCAGCGTATGGTAGATGAGGCGGCAGAAAGAGCATTTGCAGATAGTAAGATCAGGGACGAGGACGGCAATCTTGTTAAGGTATACCACGGAACAGATGCGGATTTCACAGTATTTGACAGAGCTATGGGGCGTGCTAACATGGATATTCAAGGAATGTTCTTCAGCCCGTGGGATATTGACGCAGGCGGCTACGGCTCTAATGTGCGCGCCTTCTATCTGAATATCACAAACCCCGCAAGTGAGAGCGAGGGCTACAAAGCTCTGAACAGTCACAAGGGCGAAAATTACGCCGGCATTAAGGCGCGTGAGAACTTAGAACGTATGGGCTATGACGGCGTGAACAACTCCGGCGAAGAGTATATAGCCTTTAGCTCTGAACAAATCAAATCCGCCGACCCTGTCACCTATGACGATGACGGTAATGTGATCCCGCTGTCCGAGAGATTCAATCCCGAGAATAAAGATATAAGGTATCAGGAACGCTCACAGGGCTATGACTTCTCCGACTTTGGTTTTGATCCTATCGAGGATGACGGCAGTATAGAAAACAGCTTTGCCCGAGAGTATTCTAAGCACAGCGAGGATATAGGCGAGGTATTAAAGAATATCGCGGCTATAGATATAGCACCGAACAAAGTCGAAAGCATTATCAAGCGTGTTGTGCGTAACTCTTTAGGCGGCATCGGCGCAATCGCCTTCGATACAATAGTCTCACACTTTGCTTGTATAATGATATAATGGAGCACCATTAGGTACTCCCTTATATCAATGGTGGAGACTATTTGTGCTTGTTCTGTCGATGTGATACTGCCCCGTCTTAGGAGCGACACCTCCTGTCTTAAGTTGCGCCTACGCTCTCGTTAAAAATGATTCACCGGATCATTTTTGCCTGCGATGTGCGCTGACGCTTTCATCTTGGCACACTCGCCTTCGATTCCAATATTCTCCACTTTGATTGTAATATGATAATAGGGAGTACCATTCGGTACTCCCTATTATCAATGGTGGAGACTATTGGAATCGAACCAATGACCCCCTGCACGTCAAGCAGGTACTCTAACCAGCTGAGCTAAGCCTCCGTATTCATTTGACGATATATACTTTAACATATTTTATCTTAAAATGCAAGCATTATTTTTGCTGTCCGCTCTTTACTCTGCTTTTTGACTCTCAAAATCAGCTCAGAGACCGGATGAACACTTTTATCCTCCTTACATATTATGTAACAGGGAGCGGGGGAGACCTGCTCCCGATAAACAAAGGAAAGGATAAAACATGGCTACGACTTTTACTAATCAGGCTACCCTTAGCTATAACGGCTCGGCAGTCCGCTCAAATATCGTTGTCGGCGCTGTCGAGAGCGCTTTGAGTATAGATAAGCAGTCCGTGGCGGCTGACTACTCAGCCTCAGAGATCCTGACTTATGTCATCAGCATCGTCAATAACGGCGAGAATGACGCTGACGCTCTGACCGTGACTGATGATCTCGGCGCTTATGAGTTCGGCGGCGGTACTGTCCGTCCTCTGAGCTATGTTGCCGATACCCTGCAGTATTATCTCGACGGTGAGCTGCAGCCCGCTTCAGCGCTGACAGTCACCGACGCGGGCGACCTTGTTATCAGCGGCGTGTCCGTGCCCGCTTCGGGCAACACGGTCCTGGTATATTCGGCTCAAGTCAACGAGTTCGCTCCGCTCGACTCAGCCGCGACTGTCACCAATACTGCTGTACTGTCGGGCGACGGAGTTTGCTCAGCCGAGGCAGAAGAGACCCTGCCGGCGGCAGTTGAACCGGAGCTGTCACTGCTCAAGGCTGTTACTCCCGTCCCGGTCGCCGAGAACGGCGAGCTGACCTATACCTTCACTCTGCTCAACTCAGGCAACACCGCCGTTACGGCTGAAGACAATGCCGCTGTCAGCGATACCTTCTCACCGGTGCTGACTGATATCAGCGTCAGCATGAACGGCGTACAGATGACACAGGGCACCGACTACACCTATGACGAAGCTACAGGCGTGTTCGAGACTGCCGCGGGTGTTTTGAGTATACCTGCGGCAGAGTTCACTCAGGATCCCGCTACGGGCGAGTGGACCGCTGCTCCGGGCACAACCGAGCTGACTGTTACGGGCAGGGTAGGCACTGTCTGTGATATTACAACAGAGCGACAATAATGATCACAACTGAATAACCTCCGAAAGCAACGGGCTGTCGCGGCAGTAGTCGCGGCAGCCCTGTGAAGTTGCGGTGTGTTATTCTTCTGTGTGCCGTATCATGCTTAGTTCGGTTCAGAACTGTTTTCGTTCGGCTCAGAGTCGGGAGACTGTTGTTCGTTATCTGCCTCTGATGGCATTTCGGGTTTAGTGTAGGTGATCTGCTTGCCCGCGGGCAGATAGCCTGTTACAAAGCTGCCCTTTTCATTGAGTCCTCTTACAAAGTAAGAGTATGTTGAGCTGCTCTCGACCTTTGTGTCGAGCCAACTGTTGCCCTTTACGTTAGCAGCCGTTTTCCATGTGCTGCCCTCTATCTTCTTGTATACTCTGTAAGAGACAGCTCCTTCTGTTTCGCTCCAGCTGACAGTTACGCCGTCATCAGAGCTGTTCAGTTCAAAGTCGAGACTCTTGATATACTTTACTGTAAATCCCGCGTGATCAAAGTCGCTGATATAAGATTTGTTCTTATCCATGCAGCGTACCGTGTATGTGTAAGTCACGCCGTCCTGAGCGGTTTTATCGGTGTATGAAGTACCGCTTACATCACCCAGCCTGTCCCAGTCGTCGCCGCTTTTACGGAACACTCGGTAGGATGAAGCGCCCTTTATCGAGCCCCATACCAGAGACACGCCGTCATTGGTGCAGTTGAGCTTAGTCAGCTGAGGGGTCGATACGAACGTTGCCTTTGTGCCCGCGCTGATAAATGAACTTATGTATTTGCCGTCCTTGTCGATACAGCGTACCGTGTATCTGTATGTGCTGTCGCTGTTGACATCTGTATCGGTGAAGTTTGGCTCGGTGGTGTCGGCGATCCTCTTCCAGTCGTTTGTACCGTAGCGGAACACACGGTAGCCGTAAGCGCCCTTGACGGCGTTCCATTTCAGCGCTATGCCGTCGTTTGTGACTGTAGCTGAACTGATCTCAGGCGTTGAGATAAAGGTCGCTTTGAAACCCGCGTTGTTGTAGCCGCTGACATAACTTCCGTTTTTATCTATACAGCGCACGGTGTATCTGTAGGTGGTTCCGCTCTTGACATCTTTATCCGTGTAGGATGTTCCGGTGACGTCAGCGAGCTTTGTCCAGCCCTTTTGACCGTAGTAGAACAGCCTGTATCCCGCGACTCCGCTGATCTTGTTCCAGCTGAGCTTGATGCCCGAAGCGAGATTCTCGGATTTATTGATCTCGGGAGTAGCGGCAAGATAAGTATGCTTAACACCTGTGCGGTCAAAGTCACTGATAAAGCCGCCCTTGCTGTTTACACATCGTACGGTATATGTATAGGCTGTGCCCGGGGTAACATCCGAGTCGAGATACTCCGAGGCGGAGGTCTCTGCCATTTTTACCCAGTTGCCCTTGCTGTTTTTGTAGTATACTCTGTATTTATAGGCGTTTTCTACAGGAGTCCATTTTATCCTTACACCGCCTGTTTCATTTGATGTAGAGGTTATCTTAGGGGTAGCTATTCCCGTGAACTTCTGCGACCAACCCGTGGAGTTGAATCCGCTGTTGACATATCCCGAGCTGTTGAGACAGCGTATGGTATATGTGTAACTGCTGCCGGCTGTGACTTGCTCATCGAGGAACTCGGTTTCAGAGGCTTCGCCTATCCTTTCCCAACCGCCTGAGGACAGCTTGTGATACAGTCTGTATTTTGACGCTCCGTTCACAGCGTTCCATTTTAGCCTGATGCCGGTAGGTTCGGCTGTAAGCTCTGTTATCGAAGGCGTTGATATATTTTTGTATGTGGCTTTCCATCCGCCCTTACTGTAGTCGCTGGTGAAGTCGCCGTCTTTATCCGCGCATCTTAATGTGTATTGATAAGTTTTACCGGCTTCTATCTTTCCGTGCAGAAATTCCGTGTTTGAGGTGACTCCTACGCGTACCCAGTTGTTGTTGCTGTTTTTACAGTATACGATGTACTTTTCGGCTCCGTCAACAGCCTTCCATTTGAGGCGTAAGCCGTTAGCTTCGCTGACATAGCTTGATACAGACGGGGTGCTCAGTATCTTGTGAGTTACTCTCCAGCCCTTATTATTGAAGCTGCTGGTGAAGTTTCCGTATTTATCCACACAGCGTATCGTATAAGTATAGCTCTTGCCTGAGCGTACATCTGTATCAAGATATGAGGTAGAGGTCGTCTCTGCCATCCTTGTCCACGCGCCTTGAGCGCTCTTGTAATAGATGCGGTATTTTTCGGCGCCTTTTACGGCGTTCCACTTGAGCGACACACCGCTGAAGGTGCTTTTAGCCGTAGTGAACGCGGGAGTAGCGACCCTTCTCGGAGCGTTGAAAGAGTAGATCTTATATCCGCCGGGGGTGCGATCGCCCGAGTCCTTGAGGACATGGACGGTGTTGTCATCCATGATGCCGTCGGTTGAGCTCCACTGTACCGCGTAGTAGGTGTTGGCGGCGTTTACCTTTTTTGCCGATGAGTTGAAGTAGCTCAGCTGAGTCTGTGCCTTACCGTTTACCCACAGCTGAGATTTTGACGGAGCGCTTTGGTTACGCAGTACGCCGTGACCGGTATTGTCGAGAGTGATGGTTCCAACTCTCTTGTCCCACAGACTATCGTTGTTTGGATTATTGATCGCAGCCTGAGCCGCACTCTGACTGGTGAATACACAGTACTTGGCGCCGAAGCATGAGCTGTCTCCTTTGCTTGTGTTGATATGCAGCTCTATCTTATCGGGCTGAGTCACCTTGCAGACATATACGCCTAAGCAGTCGCCTATGGCGTGAACCTCGCAGTAGCGGTTTTCGTCGCCCGCGCTGTCCCAGTACATCCAGTCATGAGGGCTGTCACCGTAGAAGATAGCGTTGTGATTATCGTCGTCGCCGTATATCCACATCACGTCGCCTTTTTCGAGGACGCCCGAATCGTAAGCGTCGTCGAGATCGTCAAAGAAGATGCGATAAACTCCGTTTGAGTACCATGATGACAGCACTCCGCCCATAACGCCCAGCTCGTCGATCTGAGCGGCCGACGCGCCCGAGTGTACCGCAGCCTTGTACAGTACATGCCATACAAAGCCCGTACAGTTCATCGCCGCGACTCCCGGTTCGTCATAGTCGCCGTACGCGCCGCTGCAGTCGCCGTAAGGATTGCGGTGATCGTACTCCTCATACGGTGTGCCTAAGTAGTAATACGGATTTTTGCTGTCGGCGTCGTGGTCGTCGAGCCACTTCATATAGACGTCGTAGTCTATGCCGTAGGCGTCGAGTATGGTCTGATAGCCCTCTACCTCGCCGCCACCGTAGTTGTAGCCGTTCCAGCTCGCGGCGTGCGTTTTGATTACGCCCAAGTCTGCGATAACCGTTAAGGTCGAAAACAGCATCACAGCCGTCAGCAGTACAGAAAATCCTTTTTTAAAGATCTTTGCCATGGATATATCCCACCTGTTTTGATTTACCTGATTTTATCAGTTTATATCACGATTTGAAATCGTATTATTCTCACAAAGAATTAAATGATTCTCTTGTATATAAACATATCTATATTACCACAGCAGGGATATTTTTACAATATAAAAAGTATAATCAATATATACGAATAATCCGGCGCGATCAAAGCTGATTTAGTGAGTGTTACACTTTTGTTGTTTAAAGTGGTAATTTATAAAAATATTTTTGCGAAAGCTATTGACAAATACAGATTTGCGAGTTAAAATACATGACATAAACCGATGACGAAGAGTGAGTAGGCATTATCCCTTATCGCGCAGAGAGCCGCGGATGGTGAGATCGCGGCGGATAATATAAGGCTGAATGGACTTCTGAGGGCGAACAGAAATGTGAGAATAGCGTCGAGCCACAGCGTATAGCAGCTCTACGGACTGACTCGCAGAGTATGTGAGACGGAACGACCCGACGTAAATGAGGTCAGCGTATGTCAGTACGCGCAGAGAGGGCGCTATGCGCCAAGCAGGGTGGCACCGCAGGATTATCCTGTCCCGGCAGTAATGCAGGGACAGGTTTTTTATTTGTTCCCGAATTTTAATTCTTTGGAGGAATTAAACTTATGAAAAAACTGACAAAACGATGGCGACCCGTGAGTTGATAAACGCAGAAATCTATCAAACATAATGTAAACAGGGAAAAAATTCCCTCTAAAACAACAATAAAAGGAGAAACTACTATGACCACCGAAAACAAGATCCCTTACAAAATTTATTTAGAAGAGAGCGAGATCCCCGAAAAATGGTATAACCTCAGAGCGGATATGAAGAACAAGCCCGCTCCCTTACTTAATCCGGCTACAATGAAGCCTATGACTGCCGAGGAGCTCGGCGGAGTATTCTGCGACGAGCTCGTACAGCAGGAGCTTGACGACACCACACCTTATATAGAAATTCCTCAGGAGATCAGAGATTTTTACAAGATGTACCGCCCCTCGCCGCTGGTCAGGGCTTACTGCCTCGAAGAGGCTCTCGGTACTCCCGCTAAGATATACTACAAGTTTGAGGGCAACAACACCTCGGGCAGCCATAAGCTCAACTCAGCTATAGCTCAGGCTTATTACGCTAAGAAGCAGGGCTTGAAGGGCGTTACCACCGAGACCGGAGCAGGTCAGTGGGGCACGGCGCTCTCTATGGCTTGCGCTTATCTCGGACTTGACTGCAAGGTCTATATGGTCAAGGTCAGCTACGAGCAAAAGCCCTTCCGCCGCGAGGTCATGCGCACCTACGGCGCGGATGTCACACCTTCTCCCTCTATGACTACAGAGGTAGGTAAGAAGATCCTTGCCGAGCATCCCGGCACCACAGGCTCACTGGGCTGCGCTATATCGGAGGCTGTCGAGGTCGCTGTCAAGAATCCCGGTTACCGTTATGTTCTCGGCTCCGTGCTCAATCAGGTGCTCCTGCATCAGAGCGTTATCGGCCTTGAGGCTAAGGCGGCTCTCGATAAGTACGGCATCAAGCCCGATGTCATCATCGGCTGCGCGGGCGGCGGCTCCAACCTCGGCGGTCTTATCGCTCCCTTTATGGGCGAGAAGCTACGCGGCGAGGCTGACTACCGCATCGTAGCAGTAGAGCCGGCGTCCTGCCCGAGCTTCACACGCGGTAAGTTCGCTTATGACTTCTGCGATACAGGCATGATTTGTCCGCTCGCTAAGATGTATACCTTAGGCTCAGGCTTCATCCCCTCCGCTAATCACGCGGGCGGCTTACGCTTCCACGGTATGTCTACCACACTCAGCCAGCTGTATCATGACGGTCTCATGGAGGCTGTATCGGTTGAGCAGACCTCCGTATTTGAGGCTGCCGAGCAGTTCGCTCGTGTCGAGGGTATCCTGCCCGCTCCCGAGAGCAGCCACGCTATCCGCGCCGCTATCGACGAGGCTCTCAAGTGCAAGGAGACAGGCGAGGAGAAGACCATCCTCTTCGGACTCACAGGCACAGGCTACTTCGATCTCGTTGCTTACCAGAAGTTCAATGACGGCGAGATGACAGATTATATCCCCACTGATGAGGATCTCGCTAAGGGCATCGCCTCTCTGCCTCAGGTTCCCGGTCAGGAATAATTCTGATTTATTAAATGCGGTCATTGCGAGGAGCGTAAGCGACGTGGCAATCTCAACCGATCAAAAAAACCACACCCGCAATTGCGCCGTAGAAGTTTATTGTAAATAATATTTATAGGAAGATATGATCATGAAAAAACTTTTAGCTATATTACTTGCCGTTGTACTTGTCGCGGGCTTAGTTGCCTGCGGCTCAGGTACAGGCGGCAGTACAGACTCAAATAATTCTAACTCAAATAAGACCTTAAAGATCGGTATATGCAACTATGTCGATCATCCCTCTCTCAACCAGATCGTCGAGACCTGCAAATCGGAGCTCAATTCTCTGAGCTCCGAGAACAATATCAACTGCATGATAGTTGAGGAGAACGCAAACGCCGACGCCGACGTCATGAATCAGATCATCGCCAACTTTATCGCCGAAAAGGTCGATCTCATGATAGGCGTAGCTACTCCCGTAGCAATGGCTATGCAGGCGGCTACAGAGGATAAGGATATCCCGGTAGTGTTCGCGGCCGTATCCGATCCCGTAGGCTGCGGTCTGGTCAAGAGCATGGAGGCTCCCGGTGCCAACATCACCGGCACATCCGATTATCTCAACACCAAGGCTATCATGGATCTGATCTTTGCCGCGAACTCCGACGCAAAGAAGGTCGGTCTGCTGTATGACCTCGGTCAGGACGGCTCTCTGACAGCCATCAAAGAGGCTAAGACCTATCTCAAAGACAAGGGTATCGAGATCGTCGAGCAGACAGGCACAACTGCCGAAGAGGTCAAGATGGCTGCTCAGGCTCTTGCCGACAGCAAGGTAGACGCCGTGTTCACTCCTACCGACAACACTATCCAGGAGTGCGAGATGTCTATATATGAGATATTCAAGAAAGCCAGCATACCTCATTACGCGGGCGCTGATTCGTTCGCGCTCAACGGCGCTTTTCTCGGCTACGGCGTAGATTATACTATTCTCGGCAACGCGACAGCAAGCATGGCTTTTGATATCCTCCAAAAGGGAGCTAAGCCCGCCGAGACCGCTGTCAAGACCTTTGACAACGGTATCGCTACAGTCAACACCGAGACATGCGAGGCTATGGGATTTAAGCTCGATGAGATCAAAAAGGCGTTTGAGCCGTACTGCACTCAGCTCGTTGAGATAAAGACAGCGGAGAACTTCGGCGGATCGACCGAGGGTTCCGAGGGCTGATCAAAAAAGTCAAATCAAAGCTATAACTGCATTATGTTTCCGCTCAGCCTTCCTCAAAAGGGGAAGGCTGATGTTTGCGTGATATTATTTTTTCCAAGGGTGAGGATATGGAATTTTTCAGCGGTTTACTCAGCTCTCTGCCTACGGCGTTTGAGCTGGGACTATTCAACGCGCTCGTTGTACTTGCGCTGTTTCTGAGCTACAGTATGCTCAACGTGTGCGACCTGTCTACCGACGGCTGCTACACTCTCGGCGCGGCTGTAGGAGCGGTAGTGGCTATATCGGGGCATCCCTATCTGTCGCTGCCGGCAGCTATGCTCGCCGGAGTGATATCGGGTTTTGTTACCGCGATACTTCAGACTAAGATGGGTATAGACAGCCTGCTCGCGGGCATCATAGTCAACACGGGCCTGTACTCGATCAATATCGCGATCATGGGCAACAAATCTCTGCTCAATCTAAATAAGACCGAGACGGTTTTCACTAAGCTCAAGCCCGCTACCGATAAACTGCACGACGGAATACTGGGCTTGTTCGGCGCGGGCAAGGACTCGGCGCTCGATAAGATACTCGCGTTTTTCAGCAACGAGATCATCATCGGTATTTTGGCTGTTGCGATAGTTATACTGTTTCTCTCGCTGTTTTTGAGGACACGCCTTGGTTTAGCTATCCGCGCTACGGGCAACAACCCCGATATGGTGCGTTCATCATCTATCAACCCGACCATGACCACCATAGTAGGTCTGTGCATAGCTAACTCATTTACCGCTCTTTCGGGCTGTCTGTTCGCTCAGAGCCAAAAGTCGATGTCTATCGACGTAGGTACCGGTATGGTCACCGTAGCTCTCGCGGCGCTGCTCATAGGCGGAGCCTTCATGGGCAAGGGAAAGATCCCCGTCAGGGCAATAGGCGCGGTGATCGGCGCGATAATCTTCCGTATAGTTTACACTATAGCTCTGAGGTTCCATATGCCTTCATTCATGTTGAAGCTCGTCAGCTCCGTCATCGTTATCATCGCTATCACGGGGCCTTATCTCAAGAGCAAATATCCTATGTTTGTACGCAGAATCAAGCACGGAAAGGCTGGTAGGGAAGATGCTTAAGATAGACAAGATCTCGCTTACCTTCAACAAGGGTACCGTAAATGAGAAGAAAGCTATCGAGGGGCTAAGCCTTGATGTCAAAAAGGGTGATTTCATCACTATTATCGGAGCTAACGGAGCCGGCAAAAGCACACTGTTCAACGCGATAGGCGGTACCTTCATCACCGACAGCGGACGCATCATACTCGACGGCGAGGATATCACTCTGACTCCGGAGTATAAGCGCGCCCGCAGTATCGGCAGACTCTTTCAGGATCCTATGAAGGGCTCGGCTCCCGGTATGACTATCGAAGAGAACCTCGCTCTCGCGGCAGGACACGGCGGATGGCTCAGCTCTGTATCCAAGAAGGATAAGGAGAGATTCAGAGAGTATCTAAGACCCCTTAACATGGGGCTTGAAGACAGGATGCAGCAGCCTGTTGGTCTGCTCTCGGGCGGACAGAGGCAGGCGCTCACTCTGGTCATGGCTACCATCAATCCGCCTAAGCTGCTCCTGCTCGATGAGCATACGGCGGCTCTCGACCCGGCTACAGCCGAAAAGGTATTGGAGCTTACAGAGGATATAGTCGAGCAGAACAGTCTTACCTGCTTGATGATAACTCACAATATGCAGAGCGCGCTCGAGCTCGGCAACCGTACGATCATGATGAATACAGGCAGGATAATATATGACGTCGAGGGTGAGCAGCGAGAGGGGCTGACCGTAAGAGACTTGCTTGAAAAGTTCAAAGAAGCGGCGGGTGAGGAGCTCGATAACGACCGAATGCTTCTCGGTAACTGATCTCCTTAGTCTGTTATTCGCTGAAAATTAACAAAATATACTTGTTTTAGATCATTTTCTGATATATAATAATATCGTTAATTCATGAAATGAAAAACAGCAAGGAGTTTTATATGGATAAAAAAGATATGAACGCTATCGAGCGTGACCGTTATGATCGCCGTATGGCTACCCGCCGTAAGGGTATGTTTACCAATATAATCGTAATAGGCGTTATCATAGCCGTGGTTATCGCTATCATAGTGGTGGCGGTATCTATGGGTAAGAAGGACAAGACCGCGGATACCGATCCCACTGTCACTGCTACCGTCAGTTCGGAAGCTACACAGGCATCCACACAGCAGGCTACTCAAGGCTCATCAAACACTCCCACTCAGAGCGCGCAGGGTGGACAGTCACAGACTGAGGCTCAGGCGGGCATACAGTACTCGACCGATGCTCAGACTCCTACTCAGTCTTCGGGTCAGCAGTCAACAGAGCAATCCGGCGGCAGCAGTGTAGAAGAGATCAACGGCGAACAGGTGTATGTAGATAAGAAGCATACCGCTCCCGAAAACACCGGCAGCTCAGCCTCCTATACCGCTTACGGCAGCAGTGCCGATGGCGGCTTCAACTGGAACTATGACGCAGATAACGGCAATTTCACCGTTGCCTGCAACTACAACTTTGATCAGCATCAGTACGGCTTCACGTTCTACGGGGTATCTCCCGGTACCGCTAACGTCACATTGTATTACTATGATACGGCAGGTAACTGGACTCCCGTGAACCTCACCGTCAACGTGGACAACAACCTCAATGTCACCGTAGGCTGATAAAAACTAAATAAAGGTTTACAGGCTGTCGTGGACTTTGTTCGCGACAGTTTTTATATGAAAGTATGCATAAATATACACATAACAGATAATTAGTTGTTTTTCTGAGGTCGTTAGATATTGCCGGTTTTGAAAAGTAACAGTTTTTACAAAATAAATACAAAAATTTATGACAATTTCACTATCATAATTCTATTTCAGAATTATTCATAATTCCTTTATGATATAATATAGAAGTTAAAATATGATCTAAATATGGGTAAGTGTGCATTTAAGCGGATTTTTACCCATGTATAAGATCAAATCTGAAGCAAGGAGGAATACAATGCGGCAGAAAAAACATGAGATCGCATCTTTTAGACGAAGATCGATCTCGCTTTTGCTGGCGCTGGCGGTGGTGCTTACGAGCCTCACCTTCGGTGTTGTCACGACTGTGAGTGCTGCTGAGACGTTATACTTTGATACGTCACAGAACACAGCGTGGAACCCCGGCAGCGGTGAGAAGCTGTATGCTACTTTTACCGACAGCGGCGGCAACAAGGTGGATAGTACTGTTGAGCTGACTGTTGCGGGCACTAACCTGTATTCGGTCACCGCTCCGTCCGGAGCAGCCAACGTCCAGCTCTACCTTCTTCGAAGCGGCTACGCTATGCCCGATACCGTACCCGGTAACGGCAAGACCCGCGTATTTTTGAAGAATAACGCGAACTGGAATCCGCCTTACGCTTACGCTTGGACGAACGGCGGCGAAATGACATGGCCCGGCGCTCAGATGACCAAGGTAAGCTCAGGTTCTACCTACTGGTACTACTATGATACCCAGTACCAAAACGTCATCTTCGGCAACGGCACGGGTACATCCAGTCCCCAGCAGAGCGCGGACCTGAACATTTCGGGCAAAAACCTCATTTTCTCGAAGTACAACGGTAATTCGGGCTGGGATTCAGCTCCTTATTACAAGAAGTACGCCGAGATGAGCTTAGGCTCGCGTCCGTCGGGCGCTAATGAGATGTACGCTCTTGCAGGTGACGAGGTCAAGTTCAGTAAATATCCTTACAGCAGCCGATACTACGGCTCCGGTAAAGATATATACCTCTATAACCCCGACTGGACAGACGCTTCTAAGGTCAAGGTGACATGGGACTTCACAGATCCGTATCACGCTACTTTACCGATGAGCAGCTTTGACAAAGGCGGCGCTCGTCTGGATCCGGGCTTCTACTATGCTAACGTCCCCTCGGACGCAGTCATCCAGTTCAGCTACGACTACGCTTCTTCACAGCAGACAGCGGTACCCGCGTCAAGCGATATCAACTGTTTCAAGATGAAGAACGGCTCAGGTCACTGGATCAAGCTCAGCGACGCTCTCGGTGAGACGACGGACTATCAGGCTCCCATAGAGCCGCTGTCCAACCCTACCAACTCCAAGGACGCTTACTGGGTAGACGCGGTGTACTATGACTACCTCTCGGATCAAGAGCTGGACAACGGCTGGCTCAATCCCAAGAAGGCGGGTACCTTTAACTTCAACGGCGCCCAGGATACATGGTACGAGCATAACGTCTTCAATAGATGGATCGGCGATTATGCCGACAGCTTCGGGGTTACGTTCCCGCTCTACTTCGGTAACTTCTGTAACACTCCAAAGGCTTACGGTTATGACAACTATGAGCCTCATAACGGTCCCTTCATCAACAGATCAAGCGGACTGACCAACTTCTATTACTACGTCAATAACTCAAACGGTCTGACTAACCGCCACTACGCGGTACGCGGACTCGCGGCAGACTCGCTTGATTCTTCGGGCAACATCCGCTACTCATCCGGCGCCTCGATGCCGTACTTTGACAGCGAATGGCTGAGCACCACCACTAAGGACGGCACTTCAAGCGCTCGTTCATTAGGTAAGTCGGTCAACTCGGCTTTCCCGTTCCGCACATCCGATCTCGGCTCGGGAGTTACAAAGTACTCCTTTGACTCTCAGGGCGCTAAGGACAACGTCTTCTTCAACTGGTCCGGCGGCGCTCCCGTATCTGTCGGTTACGGACAGGGTACCGGCTACGGTATCTTAGACGGCGTCAACGACTTTATGTACAATGAGACGAGCGGCTACGGTATCTTCCCGTTCAACACCAAGTCCAATCCGTCGACTAACGGTCGCGGCGGCAACAGCAACCTCGACTACGGCTTCGGTATCAAGATGCAGATGGACTTCCGTGTGCCCGAGGGCGGCGAACTGCCCAACGGTCAGGATTGTACCTTCTCGTTCTCGGGCGATGACGACCTCTGGGTATATATCTCCGAGTACAATGATGACGGTACTTTAGGCGACTCCATACTCTCGCTCGACCTCGGCGGTAACCACAAGAAGGCTGAGGGCGTCATCAACTTCAAGACGATGCAGTACTCGACATCCAAGATCGACAACAGCGAGGTCACTAAGGCTGCCGTAGCTACCACAAGCCCCAATTTCAAGAGCGATACGATGTACATCATCGACAGCGACAACTGGGGAGATGTATGGATCTACGCTTGGGAAGGCGGCTCCAACAAGTGGTTCCACTGCGGACATGAGTACATCAACGGCGCTTGGTATTATACAGCTAATATCAGCCAGTTCGGCGGCTACACCAACTTCAAGTGCACGGGCGGACAGAACAACTGGACCCACCAGTCTGCTAACGACTGCAAGATCAAGGCTCAGTTCGGTAATATCTGCTATGCTAACAACCCCAATCACTGTGAAGAGAACGCCTCTGACTTCAGCCGTACCACTACACAGTCCGGTCTGACCTACGAGGACAATAACGCTAAGCACGCTTTCGGTTTTGAATCTAACGGCAGCGGCGGTTATCAGAACCTCGATCCTTCCAAGACTTATCACATGAGCGTGTTCTATATGGAGCGCGGTTATATCGAGTCCAACTGTAAGATCGAGTTCACCATGACTCCCGCTCAGAACGATGTCAAGGTCCACAAAGAGATCGAGACAGCCGATGTAAACTCAGGCTTACAGTCTGATCTGCAGACTAATGACTTCGAGTTCAAAAACGCCGAAAACGGTACGGTGAATACTACCGCGCGTTATACACTGAACAGTGATGAAAAATACTCTGTAGCTAACAGCGGCACATATTATCTCTCTCATCAAGATACAGCCGATTTTGACAACCAGTATAAGACCGGCAGCAACCTGACCGTTACAGAGACTAAGCCCTCCGACGGCATAAGCTACAGCAAGACGTATTGGGAGGTCGTCAACCTCGCCGACGGTGAGCGTCTCGCTTACGCTACCGATGAGGGACATCCCCATACCGATACTTCAACACGAGCATTCAAGCTCGAAAACACCAACAAGAATTCTTACGTTACTCGACAGGTGAACTTCGTCAACACGCCCGACGTCACCGACATGACCATATCCAAGACTATCGTCGATAAGACGGGCGGCGATCTGTACGATGTCTCAGACGATTTCGCCTTTAAGCTGCTGGTCGATCTCAACGACGGACAGGGCTACAAAGCGCGTAAGCTGACCTATACAGTCAGTTCGGACGGTGAGGATATCGAGCTCACCACCGACGCGAGCGGCGCGTTCAGATTCTCTTCGACCGACAGCGTGACATTTACGGGAATGCCCGTAGGTGCGAAATACCTGCTCAAGGAGCTTTTCGCGTCCGGCTATAAGCCCTATAAGATCACAGTCGGCGGCAGTACGCATGATTACAGCGGCGGCGAGTATTACGGCGAGTTCGGAAACGGTGATGTTTCTGTCTCCGTCGCCAATATGCAGCAGCTGATCAGCACTTCCCTTGAGACCGAAAAGATGATCGAGATGGGTACAAGCACCGCGCTGTATTCAAACGGAGACCTGTTCACCTTCAGGGCTCAGGGCCTCGACGAGACCGTCTACAATAGCTCCGGCGATAAGACTGTGGATATCCACGCTATGATAAAGGATATCGATCAGACAGACATCGACGGCAAGGTCACGTTCGATAACGATTCTCAGTTCCTTAAGTTCACCAAGGCGGGCGTTTACGCGCTCAAGATATTTGAGCTCAAGCAGAACGATTCGCTTACCGGTACTGACGACGCCTATTATGAGGACGACTTCACAGAGCTTGATTCCGACCAGTTCATTGCGCTTATCACGGTCGATGACGATCCTCTTAACCCCGGCGCGTTTACCGTCAGCGATCCCGTATACTATTATTATGACGGCAAGGCTCCGATCGGTGCTTCTACCTTCACCGATGCCAACAAGGTTGATATACCTACATTTATCAATCCCGTGCAGAAGGGCAAGGTCACCGTTACCAAGGCGGATAACCGTCCCGAGGTAACAGACAGAAACAAGATGAAGGATGTATCCTTCATGCTTTACAAGGTCGATAATACCGAACCCGCGGTAGGTGAGGATCTGGAGCTTATTAATCCTCACGACAGGATCGAGGTCTTCACTGATGAAAACGGTATAGCCGAGTTCAGTGATCTCGATATCTATAAGACTACCGGCGAAGGTGCAACGCTCAAGATCGACGGCAGACCTCAGTATCAGATGTACGCTCTTTGTGAGTTCGACACTTTGGATCAGCATACACGCTCAAGAGTTGTGCAGATATTCTCTCTGCCTATCGAAGATAAAGACGGAATACCTCAGTATGAGATCAAGTTTGATTATGTAAACGGTGTTATCAAGGCTCCCGAGACCGCGGGTCCCGGCTCAACACTTTTCATGATCGTCGGTCTGATAGTGGTACTCTTTGCCTGCGCTTCTCTGATGGCGTATGTGCTCTACTTCCGCAAGAAGGGCTATGCTTTCGCTTTTCGCGGTAAACGTAATAAGAAATAAGTTAAGTTATAATTTATATTTTAAAAATTTATATTAAGGAGAAATATTATGACTACTTTAAAAAGAATAGTTGCTGTTTTCTTAGCAGTAATGCTCGTTGCGGCTGTATGCTCCGTTGCTGTTGCGGCTGCGGATAAGCCCACCCTCAAGCTAACACTCGGCGTTGATGATTTTGAGTTCACCGTTTATAAGATCGCTTCTCTCAACAAGACAGACGGCTCCTACAGCTATCCCGCAGGCGTAGCCGCCGACGTTCAGAACGTAGTTAAGGCTAAGCAGGCTACAGGTAAGCTGTTCCTCGACGCTCTCAACGGCGTATACAACGATGGTACAGGCGCTTCTAAGTTTGGCACCGCTTATACAACAAAGGTAAAGAACGGCACACCTCTCGAGGTTACCGAAGAGGGTATCTACTACTGCGTAGCTAAGGCTAACACCTCTACAGTCCAGAAGATCGGCAACGCCGTTATCGTATGGCCTGAGTATGACGAGACTGCTGAGTCTTGGGATTACAAGCTCGACGGCAACAATGTTTATGAGGCTCCTCTCGACACTAAGGTAGCCAGCGGCTCCGAGTTCTTCGACAAGTATTTTGCAGAGGATTTCGGTAAGACAAATAAGGCTGATTATCAGCTCCACGGCCAGAACGTTGGCGACGTAGTCAACTTCGTACTCGAGGGTAACGTTGTAGGCTCTACAGATGAGAAGCTCACAGCCTTCACATTCAGCGATGATATGTGCCCCGGTCTTGACTATGTAGCAGGTTCAATGCATGTTTACTATGACGATATCGACGGCGCTAACTGCGACAGCGACTTTGACGGTGTAAACGCTGTTACTACCGATGCTACAGGTTCACACTTCACAGTATCCGCTATGGCAGCTACCCTCAGCTCCGACGCTTTCTACACCAAAGAGAAGGTTTACATCAAGTATCAGGCTACAGTCAACAACAACGCTGTTGTAGGCGAGGCAGGCAACCCCAACACCGGTTCTCTTAAGTACAGCAACAACTTCGTAACTGACCATGTAGTCGGCGAGGCTACCCGTTATGTATGGACCTTCAACGTAGACGCTACAAAGTACAACGGCGCTACAAACCAGCCCCTCGAAGGCGCTACCTTCGCTATCGCTTCCGATAATAAGTTCAACAACATCATCGCTACAGGTACATCCGCTGCAAACGGTAAGGTAGAGTTCAAGGCTGACGGCGAGACTAATCCCTACAGATTCGCTCCCGGCACCTACTATGTAAAAGAGACTGATGTTCCCGACGGTTTCGCTCTCTCGACCACTGTTTACACAGTAACTATCTCCGATAAGGTTGCTGATTACAGCAACGATAAGAGCGTCGCTCATGTAAACAACAACGAGGCTATCAAGAACTATCCCGTTAAGCTGCCCGAGACCGGCGGCAACGGCACTATGATGTTCACCATCATCGGCGGCGTTCTCGTACTTCTGGCAGGCGCTATGTTCGTTATCATCATGAAGAAGAGATCTTCTTCTAAGTAATAACGATCTGACTGATCTATAATCAATAATAAAGCAGAGGCTGTCGTTTCGGCAGCCTCTGTGCTTTTGCTATTGAAAAAATCAGCGTTAAGTTATATAATAATATGGTAGAATGTTTTATTCTGAATTAGAATTATAAGGAAAGTATTATGAAGAAAACCCTGCCGCTTATAGCGGTACTGCTCGTATTTCTGATAGGCGTGGGCATACTTGCCTATCCGCTTATCAGTTCAGTTGTCAATAATATGGCGTTCCGAAATGAGTCCCGCGAGTATTCGCGTACCATTGAGCGTATGGAGCGCGATGATATAGATGAGCTTATGGCGTCCGCTAAGGCGTATAACGACAGCCTGCAGCGTGTCATACTCACCGACCCTTTTGACGAGGCTTCATACGGTCTTATCGGCGAGAACTATGAAGAGAGTCTCAACGTAGACGGAAACGGTCTTATAGGCTATGTCGAGATCCCTAAGATAGATGTAAATCTGCCCATATATCACGGTACTTCTATAGAGGTGCTCTCAAAGGGCGCGGGTCATCTCGAACATACAGCTCTTCCTATAGGCGGCAAGAGCACCCACAGCGTTATCTCAGCCCACTCAGCGTGGCCGGGACAGACCTTCTTTGATTATCTCGAGAATCTTGAGATAGGCGACGAGTTCTATATCAAGGTGCTCGATATGGTCCTAAAATATGAGGTTGACGATATCAACGTCGTTTTGCCCGATCAGACCCGCAATCTGTATGTGGTAGAGGGTGAAGATTATCTGACCCTGCTGACCTGTACTCCTTACTCTGTCAACACCCACCGTCTGCTTGTACGAGGCAAGCGGGTTCCATATGAAAAAACCGATGAAGATACCGTGATCACTGATTCTTCGACTTTTCAAGAGGGCTTTTTATATCTCTTCGGCTACAAGCTGTCTTATACTGTTGTCGCGGTGTCTATAATCGTGTTCGTTGTGTTTGTGGTCACGGTAACGATCCTGATCGTCCGTATCCGCAAGTTCCGATCTAAGAAGAAGGGGGAGGAGCAGTGAAGAGAAAGATCCTCATAGTCATCGCTACAGTCATCCTGTTGGTCGGCTTGGGATTTCTGCTGTTTCCGCCTGTATCAAATTTCATCGGCAAACAGCAGGCTGACGCGGCGGCGGATACCTTTGACAGTAATGTTGAGTCGGTCGTAGATACTCTCACTTCCGATGACGGAGCTGAGGTACAGTCCGCGAGCGAAGCTAAAGAAAAGGGCTTTCCCACAGATAAAAAAGGCGCTGTTACAGATAAGAGCGGCAAGCCCGTCCTGTTTAAAAGCGACCTCGATAGACTTCGTGATGACAGCTTAGCATATAATAAGACTCTGTTGACGGGGCAGGGGACAAGCGATACCGTTGATTATGAGCGCAAGGCGCTTACGCTCTCCGATTATGGCATCACCGATGATATCTACGGCTATCTCACGGCAGAGACCATAGATATGAAGCTGCCTATCTATCTGGGAGCTACCTATTATATCATGAGCTTCGGCTCGGCTCATTTGTACGGCACCTCTCTGCCGGTGGGCGACGATACATCCAATATCGCTCTCGCGGGGCATACCTACTATGTCGGCAGGATCTTCTTTGATAATCTTAAAAAACTTAATATAGGCGATAGGGTGACGATCACTAACTATTGGGAAGATATGAACTTCAAGGTCATCGGCAACAAGACTGTTACGGCGGATCAGGTCAACGACCTGCTGATACAGGACGGCAGACAGCTGCTCACTCTGATCACCTGCACACCTAACTCCGCCGGCGACTTTGACCGCTATCTCGTGATCTGCGAGAGAGAAAAATAATTCTGATACAGAAAATTAAAAACGGGACTGTGATAACGCAGTCCCGTTTTTTTATTTGACAGGAAACTACAACAAGCTGTATAATTGTTTGTTTACAAAGATAAATTATACAAACTGTATTATTGCGGCAACATCTGTCAAATAAA
>CACYSI010000021.1:25894-31240 GCA_902776975.1 uncultured Ruminococcus sp. | reverse complement strand
TGGCTACGAAGCGCATAAACAAATCAATTTAATATGTTATCACGCGTCGGTAGTTCGCCTTTAGAATGACAACTACTACGCTGATATATGCGCCGGTAGCTCAGCTGGATAGAGTGTTTGGCTACGAACCAAAAGGTCGGGGGTTCGAGTCCCTTCCGGCGCACCATAATAACCTATTCGTCATCTGACGGATAGGTTATTATAATTTACAAGCAAAGTGCGGCGGAAGGGGCTCGAAGGCGAGCGTGCCAAGTGAGGAACGCGCAGTCGTTCCGAAGAAAAGGTGATCCTGTTACCTAAAGCAAAAGTGTACTTACGATGCAAAACGACCTATTACTCATATGACAGATAGGATACTTTTGCGCCTTCGCGCCCAAGATAGAATCTCCCGAACGCAGATGCGATCGGGAGATTCTTTATTATATGTTATCCTTTAAAATTTTTTATCTGTATACAGTTTCACCGATATCATACGGAGTGTAAAGAAATGTGCAGTAACGCTGTATGAACGTAGCGTCCACCGAGGTCAGATAGCCGTCACCGTCAACATCTCCGCACATGAGCTGCTCTTCGGTATACGGTACGCTGATCATCGTGCAGTAGCGCTGTATGACAGTAGCGTCTACCACATCGACATCGCCGTCACCGTTAGCGTCGCCGAGGACGTAGCCCGAGGGAGTTTCACTCTGCTCTGTTGTGACTGAGATCGTTACCGCGCCGCTGACCTTTGTGATACGATAGGTGTTCGCAACGCCTGTATCCTTGACATTTTTATAAGCGCCGGAAGCGGTCACTGAATCGAGGGTATAGCCGTCCTTGAGAATGACAACGAAGTTGATCTGACCGTCACCGGTAACTACCGCATAGCCGGAGTCTCCGTCGCGCGCTACAGCGGTGGTAACGCCTGTTTCATCAGAAGAGGTATAATCCTGAGTATAGTAGACGTTGACAGATTCAACGCCCTCATCACAATCAAAGGTCGCCGTAAAGGGTGATGCTGTCTTGGTATCTGTATACTCTGTCGAGCCGATAGAAGCCTTAGCGGTAAAGGTGATCAGGGATGATGAGGTGAGTATGCTTGTCACGGTACCGTCAACGTTGACAGTGTTGCCGCAATCAGCGCAGGTATATGACAGTGTAGCCGTGCCGCAGCCGTCACTCCAAGTCCACGAGGGAGCAGTGCCCGAAGCTACTGTCCCATGCACACACTGAACGGTCGTGATAGTGATGATGGTGTCCGCGCTGATCTTCGTGATACGATAGGTGTTAGCAACGCCTGTGTCAGTCGGGCCTTTGATATTCTTGTAGGTTCCATCGGTCACCGAAACGGCGTCTAACGCGTAACCGTCCTTGATAACGATGGTGAAGTTGACTTGTCCGCTGCCGGAAGAGTCGGGCTCTCCGGTATCGCTGCTGCGGGATACGGTAGAGCCTGTAGCAGAGACGGATTCGGATGCGCCCGTATAATCCTGCGTCTGATAAACAGTGACTGATTCAACGCCGCTGTCGCCCGCAAAGGTCACAGTGTAGCCCTTGTCGACGATAGCTTCCTGCTCGACGGAATGATCGCAGGCATCAACCGAAACGGTCATCGGGATCGTCTGCTGTTCTGTCGCGCCGCACTTCGAACAGGTGTAAGTTCTCACACCGGTGGAAGTGGAGGTCGCCGCGGTGGTTACGGTACCGGAATTCCAAGTGTGGCTCCATGAACCGCCCTTGCACGCTGTTACGCTTGTCGCCGTTGCGAATGAAGGTGTGCTGCTCGATACTGCGGTCGGGTAGGATGCCATGATATAGTTGACCGCTTTGGGCAGAGAATAGCTTAATATAACACTGCCGTTACTGCCGGCTTTGGTATTGATTATCTTGCCTGCTGCATAGCTTGTTGTGCTTGAGGAATACTTTTGATTAGTGCCGAACCAACTCGACTTTGCAGAACCGTCCATACCGGCAGTACCGGCTGTGAAAACGGTCGCTCCTTGGATAGATACGGTACCGTCGGCGTCGATTGCTGAATTGTCGCCGCCGGACTTCATGCTGAATACAGCCTGAGTACCGCCGTAGAGATACAAGCCGCCGTTTGAATCGAGACCGTCGCCGTTACAGTTGACGTACAGATCGCCGCCGTAGATATAGATGTTATAATTCCCTGTTGTAGATGATGAACCGCCGCCGGGATTGAAGCCGCCGCCACCGCCGGGACGCCCTCCGGGACCGCCGCCGGGATTGAAGGTATTGCCGCCGCCCGCGCCGGGATCGGAGCCGTTGGAGCTGCCGCCCGCGGCGTTCACGCCGTCATCACTTGCGACAACATACTGGCGGCCTGAATAGATATAGACCGTGCCGCCTTCAAGACCTTCATAAGAATTATTGATCGTGATATCGGGGTCGCGCGTTAAGCCGCCCTCGGTACCGATCGTCAGTGAGGTATCGCCGTGCATACCGTCATCACCCGTTTGAATGGTGAAGGTGCCGCCTGTTACGGTAACATAAGCGTCTGAGTGAACGGCGTCGTCACCTGTATTAAGCGTAAAGGTACCTCCCGTGATATTCAGAGCGGGCTCGATGCCCGCTTCTTCGGCGCGGTCTCCGGACGCTTTAAGACCCTTACAGCTGTAGGCGTTGGCAAGGGTGTCGTTCCACACGCTGTAACCCTTCCATGTGCGGATATCAAAGGTACCGCCGTTGATGTTGAGCGCGGTGTCCGCCTGTATGCCGTCGCCGTCTACGTTGATATCGAATGTACCGCCGTTGATGGTGACGGTGCCTGCCGATTCTGTGTCGATCACGGTGCCTTCTGTCTCATCCGTCGCGTCGGGAGCGCTCTTGATGCCGTCGTTCGCGGCTTTGATGACGTATGTGCCCTGATTGATGACGATACTGCCGTCACAGGCGATGCCGTTATTGACCGCCGCGCCGGAGGTAGTAGCGCCGTAATACTTCGCGTTGCCGCTTACATTGATCTTACCGCTCCCGTTAAAGATCAGCTCAGCTGTCGCGCCGCCCTTGATGCCGTTCTTGGCGTTGGCGACGACATTCAGATCACCATCACCGCAGAAGGTCACTTTAGAGCCGCTCTTGACCTTGATTGCCGCGCCCTCAAAGGCTTCGGCTACGGTCGTATCGGTTGATGTTTCGTTGTCGGGATCCTCGTTATCAGTGAGGGTTGAGGTTCCGACTAAATGGATGTTAGCTGCTGCGCTTTTCTTGATAACGATCGGCGCTGTTGTCGATGACGCGAGCGTCAGGTTATCAAGAATCAGCGTGACGTCGCTCAGTCCCTTGCTGACGATGATCGTGCCCTCGGTACAACTGCCGCCGATACGGTAGGTGCCCGCTGTCGTGACGGTCAGCGTAGTGCCGTCGATGGTATAGCCGCTGCCCGCAGACGTCTCGGTGATACCGCTGTTCGTGAAGGTCAGCTCAGCGCTTTGCTCCGTAACGGCAGAGGTAGATGCCGTGTCTGCAGATGCCGCCAAAGTCGGAACGGCGAGGGCGAATACCAGCATCAGAGCCAGTATGATGGATAAAAGTTTTTTTGCCATAATGGATTCTCCTTTCGATCAGTCAAATCGTGTTCCGTTTTCGATTACACTTGCATAATACAAAAGATAAAAAGAAGAATCAATAATTCTCACGAAGCTTTCAGGTAAATTTCACACAACCGTCACATTACGGTTATTATCAGCGTTTTATCACTTGATATTTTTGCCGGTTTAGGTTAAACTTAGTAACGTTGATATTGTTCAAACTGAAAGGAGCTATATTTATGGAACTGATACAGAGCTTTTCCGTAGATCATACAAAAATAATCCCCGGGATCTTCACCAGCCGCACCGACACTTTGGACAAAAGCAAGGTGACCACCTATGACATAAGGCTGAAAAGGCCTAACCGGGAGCCTGTGATAGATGTAGCTGCGATGCACTCGCTCGAGCACATCATAGCTACTTATCTCAGGAACAATCCTGTCTGGAAGGACGAGATCATCTACTGGGGACCTATGGGGTGTCTGACCGGATTCTATCTCATCCTCAAGGGCGAGCGATCCTCACGGGATATCTATGACTTGATCCTGAGAGCCTTCAAAGCCGTTGAGAGTACAGATGAGGTGCCCGGCGCGACACCGGTCAATTGCGGACATTATCTGATGCATAACCTCGGTATGGCTAAATGGTACGCTTCCGAATTCGCCGAATATCTTGAGTCAAATTCAGATAACCCTGAGATCTTTGAGTACCCTAAGGCTGAGAGACTCGTGACCGAAGACGGAAAGCATTTTTTCGACTCTTAATACTGCTCCTTAATAAAAATCTTTAATATCTATTGCGATAAATTCCCGTATAAATCGGTACGCATAAACTAATCATAGCATGATTTAAGCCCGATGACTGATCATCGGGCTTCTGTTATCTCAACCGTATAGAGCTTACGCTCCGCGAGATCCGCGGTGCTTATGCTCAAAAACCTATTTCATTTAACCATGCTTCGATCACGTCGCTCGACGTACCGGCGGCAAAGCGTCTGCCGTCCTTCCAGACCGCGTCGGGAGCAAGAGCGTGCAGATTAGTCGCGCTCGAACCGATCGGGCTAGAAGCCGAGGTGCAGAAAGGTATGATAGTTTTGCCGGACATATCATAGCTCTCGAGGAAGGTATAGATGATCTTGGGAGCCTGACCGTGCCAGATAGGATAAGCGATGACCACGGTGCTGTAGCTGTCCATGTTATCTACCTTTCCGGCTATCTCGGGTCTCGCGGCGGGATCGCTCTGTTCGCTGTCGGCGCGACAGTTTGTGTAGTAAGCTATATCAGCGTCGGTATAGGGCACGGCTGCCTCTATCTCAAAGATATCGGCGTCCAGATACTCTGCGGCGTACTGTGCGAGAGGCTTGGTGTTGCCCGTACGGGAGAAGTATACTACCAGAGTATCTCTGCCCGTATCCTCAGGCTCGCTCTCTTCAACGGGGAACTTGTCAATTATGTTTACCACCTTGCGCTGTATCCATGTAGCGTCAACTATCGAAAGCTCATCATCTCCGCTTACAGTCGCCGCCTTGAGGCGGTCACCGGTCAGCGTCAGCATATGGACAGTATGGCGCATTACCACGGTAACATCTACAGCCGTCACCTCACCGTCGCCGTCAGCGTCGCCGTAAACTATCTTTTCGGCTGCGGATACCGCAGGTACAGCGACAAGCGATACAGCCATGACAAGAATCATTAAAAAAGCTATAACTTTCTTCATACTTTATACTAATTTCAATTAAAACGCTTAAACAAGATATTTGCGGAAAATTTCGCAGAGCAAGGCGGAGATCGCAGGCAGGCTTGAGGTGTTGTCCAAA
>CACYSI010000021.1:0-25871 GCA_902776975.1 uncultured Ruminococcus sp. | reverse complement strand
ACACTCCAAGAGCGAAGCGATTGGCTTAGTGTCACTGCTGGCGCCTGTCAAGATCGACAACGCAGCTATGCGGAATTTAACGCAATAGATGTTAAAGGGGTTTATTTGAAATTAGTATTACCTCCTATTTGAGCTTGCCGTAAACATCGTCGTCTACAGGCTCCAGCCATTCGTTAGAGGCTTCTTCTCCCTCTATCTCGACCGCGAGATGCGAGAACCACGAGTCGGGAGCCGCGCCGTGCCAGTGCTTGACCTCAGGCGGTATGTTGATGACAGTACCGGGTGTCAGCTCTACAGCCTCTTTGCCCCACTCCTGATAGTATCCGCGTCCGCCGACGCATATCAGCATCTGTCCGCCGCCTTTGCTCGCGTGATGTATATGCCAGTTATTGCGGCATCCCGGCTCAAACGTCACATTGAATATCGGTATCTGCTCACTCGATACCGGAGCGAGATAGCTGTTGCCGATGAAGAACTCACCGTACGGATTAGGCTCTCCTATCGGGAAGAACAGCGTGTTCTCATACTTTTCTCTGTCAGTCAGAGCCGGCTTCTCTTCGTTCCAGACTTCCTTAGCCAGTCTGAATACCGCCCATCCCTTGGGCCATCCGACATACATAGTCGCGTGAGTGATTATCGCGGCGATCTCAGCCTTAGTCACACCGTGCGCCTTAGCGTTCTGCAGATGATATGTCAGCGAAGAGTCCGTGATCCCCGACGCCATAAGCGATACTACCGTTATGATACACTTAGTCTTGACGCTGATCGCGTCCTCGTTCCACACCTCGCCGAAGAGCACATCGTCGTTGAGATGAGCGAACATCGGCGCAAACTCGCCGAGCTGATCTCTGCCGGCTGTCTGGACTATCTTTTTCTCTTTCATTTTCGCGTTTCTCCTTTACCGAGTATTGTCTTGTTGCTTATCTGCAGCTTTTGAGCAGCTTGTTCGAACAGTTATACACAAGGTCGTAGATCGAATAATATTTGAATCCGACCCCTGCCCTATCCATGGCGTTCTTTTGCTTATCGGTGACTACCGAATACGGATAGATACCGTAGATAAACGGGAAGAAGGTGTAGATGAACTCCTCTCTCGACTTATCGTCCATATCCTTACAGAATTTTCTTAACAGGTCGTCTACCGCCTTCAGAGATTCGCCGTAAGCGATCTTGAACTCATACAGTCGCTCCTCGCGGCTGTTCTCCTCCATGTCGTAGTGGTTCATGCTCATGAGCTTGAGCAGCAGCTCTCGCTTCTCCAGCGATGACGCGAGAGCCTTCGAGATATCATCGCCGGTCATGCTGTCCGCGCTGTCTGTGATGCTCCTGAGATCGGACACCCACAGCTCATACTCTTTTTGCAAAATAGCGAGGAATATCTCTTCTTTAGTCTCAAAGTAGTTATAAATAGACGCGCGTGAGAAGGTAGTATACTCAGCTATCTTCATTATCGTTATATCCTTGAAGCTCATATCCTCATACAGTGTCTTGCACGCTGATATGATCTCTTCCTTGCGAGCGTTGGTCAGCTCGGGCGAACCCTTAGGCATATTATCACCTGTTTACAGTATTCTGACGTTGTGTCAGTATATATAATATACACCCATTCTGACACGTTGTCAATATGTTTTGAATATTATTTTTTCTCTCTGTATATATAGTCTGTCGAGCGCCTCCGGTAAAAAAGTTCAACCCCCCGAGCGCCGCAAAACTCGGTCTTTACTTAAATAGATTAAAATGTTAAAATATAAGACAACAAAGAACGGGGAGTGCTGAAAATGAAAAGAAAGCAGACGCGCAGGATGCTAAAAAAAGCGTTTCAGACAGCCGGAGCGGATAAGATCATCGGCACCTATTTGATCAGCTTTTTTGTGCTGGCGATACCTATCTGGCTCATAGAGCCGGGCATAAACAGCTACGCCGACAGCCTGTGGTTCTGCTTTGCGTCGGCTACGTCCATCGGCTACGGCGACATAACCGCCGGCACACTCATCGGCAGGATCATAACAGTATTTTTATCCCTCTACTCTATCGCGGTGATCGCTATAGTCACGGCGGTGATCACCAGCTTCTTCACCGATATCGCGCGATTGAGAGCGAGCGACAGCGCGAGAGAATTCATAGATGAACTCGAACACCTGCCCGAGCTGTCAAAAGAAGAGCTCGCGGAACTCTCCCAACGCGTCAAAGACTTCCAAAAGAAAAGCCGATAACCAAATCGCCGACTGTCCCGCGCCCTGAATGGACATACTGTCATCTAAACTGACAGGTTCGCAACTTATACAGACGATATCATCATACAAAAAATATTGAACCAAATCCATTCCATTATCAAAGGAGACACATATGAAGAAATCCATAAAACTCATCGCTCTTTTGCTCGCGCTCATCATGACGCTCAGCGTATTCGCAGGCTGCGCAAAGCCGAACGTCTCATCCGATAACGCCGCTTCGACAGGTGCTTATTTCACAAATCAGGGGGTACGAAATTCGCCCGAATGGGTAACTAAGCTAAAGGCGGCTCAGGACTCCGATCAGCTGATAGTTGTAGCGGGAGTAGATAAAACCACCGCCTATGTCACGATGCACGAAAAGAATGCTTCCGGCGTATGGGAACAGATCATCGCTACACCCGGATTCATCGGTCTTGACGGCTTGGGGGAAGCTAACATCAACGATTGCTACACGCCTGTAGGCACCTTCACCATAGACAAGGCGTTTGGTCTCGCGGACGACCCCGGCTGTCAAATGGAGTACACTAAGGTGGATGAAAACTACTACTGGTCGGGCGACGCGAGAAAGGGGATGCACTTCAATGAGCTTGTCAACATCAAGGACGTCCCCGATCTTGACACCGAGAACAGCGAGCATATAGCCGACTTTGACTACGCCTATCAGTATGTCCTTAACATGGGATACAACAGCGAATGTATCGAAGAAAAAGGGTTTGCGTTCTTCCTGCACTGCTTCCGCGTCAACCGCACCTACACAGGCGGATGCGTGGGCGTTCCCGAGGACATAATGCTGTTCATCATTAAGCATATCAAGCCCGGCTGTAAGATCACTATCGACTCGCTCAAAAATATGGGCGGCGAGCTTGACGGATAAAAGACATTAAACCCGACACAATATAAATATACCGATAAGGAGGAAACAACTATGGCTAACAAATACGCAGGTACCCAGACCGAAAAGAATCTTGAGGCGGCTTTCGCCGGAGAATCACAGGCAAGAAACAAGTATACCTACTTCGCTTCAAAGGCTAAGAAAGAGGGCTTTGAGCAGATCGCGGCACTGTTCCTTAAGACAGCCGATAACGAGAAGGAGCACGCCAAGATGTGGTTCAAGGAGCTCGAGGGCATAGGCTCCACCGCCGACAACCTAAAGGCGGCAGCCGAGGGCGAGAACTACGAGTGGACGGATATGTATGAGGGCTTTGCCAAGACAGCTGAGGAAGAGGGCTTTGCCGAGCTTGCGGCTAAGTTCAGGCTGGTAGCCGCTATCGAAAAGATGCACGAAGAGAGATACCGCGCTCTGCTCAATAACGTTGAAACAGCTCAGGTATTTGAGAAGAGCGAGGTCAAGGTATGGGAGTGCCGCAACTGCGGTCACATCGTAGTGGGCACCAAAGCTCCCGACGTCTGCCCGACCTGCAATCATCCTCAGAGTTACTTTGAGATACACACCGAGAACTATTGATGAAACGGCACTAGCGACTTGCTGTACCGAAAACGAACTATGTATAAACAGCGGCAGACTCGATCCTGTGATCGGGTCTGCCGCTTTATAATATAACTCTTTACTCATTGACTTTACAATGATAGTTTCCTATAATATTTATATAAATGACTAAAGCGGTGAGAATATGAAAACAAACGAACTTAACAGTATTATTAACGACGGCGGGTTAAATACCGAGCTGTCAGCGCTGTACGGAACCGACTCGGATATCCTGTACAACCAACGCAACAGGTATACATCGGCTATAGCTCGCTTTCGCGAGATCTTTCCGAGCCGCGATGACGTTCACATCTTCTCGGCTCAGGGACGCTCGGAGATAGGAGGCAACCACACCGATCACCGGCGAGGCTGCGCTCTCGGAGCGGCGATAAACTTAGATACCGTCGCGGCGGTCGCCTTCCATGACGAGGGCAAGATACGCCTGTACAGCGAGGGCTACGGTATGAGCGAGGTCGACCTCAGCGATCTCAGTGTACATGAGGCTGAAAAAGGCAGCTCTGTCGCCATGGTGCGCGGTATAGCGGCGCGCTTTGCGGAGCTCGGAGTCAGCATCGGCGGATTTGACGCGTATTCGGTATCTGACGTATTATCGGGCAGCGGTCTGTCATCCTCCGCCGCCTTTGAAACGCTCGTCGGAACGGTAAGGTGAGATTATGAATGAATACGAGCGTATGGTACAGGGGCTGAACTACGATCCCCTCGATGAAGAGATAATGTGCGAACAACAGGTATATCAGGACAAGCTGTGGGAGTTCAATCAGCTCAAGCCCTCAGATATAGCCGCAAAGACCGCATATATGAAAGAAAACTTCGCCGAGTGCGGCGAAGGCTGTTATATAGAGCTGCCCTTTCACGCCAACTGGGGAGGTCATCACATCCACTTCGGCTCAAACGTATATCTCAATTCCAACTGCACACTGGTCGATGACGGACACATCTACATCGGCGACCGTGTTCTGATAGGTCCCAACGTGACTATAGCTACCGCCAATCATCCTCAGCAGGCTGAGCTCAGAGCCAAAGGACTCCAGTACAACATCGACGTAAGGATCGGAGAGAACACCTGGCTGGGAGCCGGAGTCATCGTAGTACCCGGCGTAACGATAGGCAAAAACGTCGTTATAGGCGCGGGCAGCGTAGTAGTAAAAGACATTCCCGATAACGTGCTCGCTGTAGGCAACCCCTGCCGCGTAGTGCGTGAGATCTGACCCGAAGCGAGGTACATATGAGACAAATCTTTGATCTAATAACGACTGGGAGTTCACCCCGACGTGTGACAGCGCCTTTTTGAAAGGCAAGGAAGATCCCGACTCTCCCGTAGAGTCGGTGCGTCTGCCCCACACCTGCAAGACGACCCCTTACAACTACTTTGTACACGACGGTATCCAACCGGGCTGCTCGAAGGCTCTACCTACGACGTCGCCGCCGTACGCGTACGCATGACCGATCAAAACGGCAATACTCTGCCGTACTTCTTCGGAGCCGTGAACGTAAAGGTCGGCGGCGATATAGAGCCTATCGGCGAGAGCCCCGTGATGCTCAGAGGCGGTATGGGCGCTTATATATCCGCACTAAGGGCAGCGTCGGCAGAGCCTCCGTCACCCTGAGCGCCGAAGGATGCGAGAGCGTGACCATCGACTTCGAAATATCGGCGATCTGATAACATATTTTTGAACAAAAGCAAAACAGGCGTACCGGAGCTCCGATACGCCTGTTTTTATCATTTGTTGATCTTTACTGTTTCTTCTTTGTCAGCTTGCTGACGCTGTATATCGCCAGAGCGATAGCAAAGACTATTCCGGCTACCGCGATCAGCGGCATACCGCTCTCGGTCTTGGGCTGGATATCTACGCTCGCGAGCAGACACGAGCCTACAAACAGGACACACGCGATGACAGCGAGTACGACGTACTTGATGTATTCGCCGATCCTGTCAAGCGGCTCATCATAGCCCGTGATCTCCATATTGATCTTCATCTTGCCCTTTGAAAGTCCGCTGAGCGAATCAGCGAGCAGAGCGGGGATCCTAGTGGCTTTCTTGCCGATGCCGAGCAGTTCTTTGCCCGCGTCCATAAGCGACTGCTTTAAATCAAAGTTCTTTTCGGCGTGTTCGATCATCTTATCGGACAGCAGCTTGAACAGATCGAGGTCGGGACAGAGCTGTTCGAGCACGCCCTCCATAGCGAGTACCGAACGGGCGAGCATGGTATACTGTCCGGGCACCTTGATGCTGTGCTTGCTTGTAAGGTCAAGTACCTCGTTCAATAATCCCGACATCTCGAGCTGACCCGATGAGCCCGCGAAGCGGTCGATCAGCAGCTGAGCGTCCTCAGTCAGCTTGTCGCGGTTCGTCTTGGACGAGAAAGCGCCCATAGACGCGATACCGTTGACGAGGCCCTCTTTATCGCCGCTTACCAGAGACAGCACCAGCTTCTGTACGGTGTTGAGCTCCTTGGTGCCTATACGTCCGACCATACCGAAGTCTATCCAATAGGGAGTACCTGCCGAAATCATGATGTTTCCCTGATGGGGGTCGGCATGGAAGTAACCGACGTCAAGCACCTGATGCGTATAGTTCTCGGCGATAGCCTTGCCGATCTTGAGCGGATCATAGCCGTCTTCGATCAGCCTGTCTCTGTGCGATACCGTGTAGCCGTCTACAAAGGTCATGGTGAAGATACGTTCTGTCGTCAGCTCATCGATGACAGTCGGGCAGGTGATCTTCTTTTCATCATCCACGCAGTTCTCTTTGAAATATTTGGTGTTATTAGCCTCTATACGGAAGTCGAGCTCTTCTTCAGATACCTTTTCAAGCTCTTCGATGACAGAGACCAGATCTATCGACATGCTGTCCTCATCGTCTACGACGACGTTGACGAGCTTAGCGAGCTTTTTGAGCAGAACAAAGTCCTTGCGCATCATATCAGCGATCAGCGGACGCTGGACCTTTGTGACGACCTTGGTGCCGTCCTTGAGCACGCCGTAGTGAGCCTGACCGATCGAAGCCGAGCCCAGGGGCTTATCGCGAAACTCGGCGTAGATATCGTCGATCTTCTTGCCTGTCTCCTCCTCGATGACAGCGCGGGCTATCTGAGGATCAAGGGGCTTTACGTTCTGTCTGAGCTTTTCGAGCTCCTTACAGTAGTTTTCGGGGAGAAGGTCTACACGGCTGGACATGATCTGTCCGATCTTGACGTATGTAGGGCCGAGATCCTCGAGCGTCGTGCGCAGCTCCTCGGGCGTGAGACCGTTAGCGTAGTAGTTGTGAGCGGCAAATATACTGAGCATCTCAGCGCCGCGGGTCTTATCCTGTTTGCGGTGATCCGCGATATCTTCTTTGAGAAGACCTTTGAGCTGGTCGCTCATCTCCTTGTTTTCGCCGACTGTCTCGGTATTGACCGATTCTACCTCCTTACGAAGCTTTTCTTCATCTATCTTTTTCTTCTCATTCATCTCACTCATCGTCAGAACCTCCATTATTTCTCAGCGGCCATGTCCAGTACAGACGGATCGCGCTTACAAGTGCCGCGAAGAATATCGCGCATCCGATGACCTTCATCAGCATAACGGGCGTGTCCCACCAGTGATTGGCAAAGAGCACGATACCCGCCAAGATCAAAAGACCCGACAGGATAGTCAGCACCCACCAGCCCTTGCGCTTAGAGCGGCGTGCGTAGGTGAACGAGTGTACCATGGTGCGGACGCCGTCAAGTATCAGCAAAAAGCCGAACAGCCACGCGAGATCGCGCATGACGTCGCTGTGGAACACCAGCACACTGACGCCGACTATGCCGAGCACCAGAGCTCCGGCGAATTTCAGATACTCCATCAGTGACTTCTTGCTCGAAAAGAAATTCAGCATCATCACGAGAAAGATCACGATCAGCGTATATCCGAACACGAGTATCAGCGACGGGATATACTTTTCGGGACATATCATGATGATAGCGCCGAGCGCGACCAGCAGGATCGACGACATGATGGAATTACGTTTTATCTTGTCCAATGATTCAAAAAGCATAATAACCTCCTTTTTTGCGTCAGAATCAAAGTTGCCTATATATTTTAGCATACAAATCATAATTTGTCAGTAATTATTTAATAATTCTTGTGATATTTATATAGATATGAGGGTAAAATAAAAAACATATTATTGTGTTAAGGAGCCGCTCAAAAGCCGACGGAGTATCAGCCCTCGTAATGACTGTATAAATGAACAATAACATAAAAGCCCCGCGGTGAAGGCAGCGATCTTTGGATCGTCCTTTCCGCGGGGTATATCTTTTTATTCACAAAGCTGTTTATCCGGCGTGCACAAGCTGCACGGCGCCGATCAGTCCGCCCTGATCAGCATGTTTTTGCCGATGTCGGCGGGAGCGTTCATTTTGAGTTCCCAACGCTGTACCCATGTCGCGTCGAGGATGGTCACCTCAGCATCGTCGTCAACATACGCGGCGTTACGATCTTTCGCTTCTATCTTTGAAAGGTCAAAGCCCTCGCCTACCTGAGACGCGGGTACCGATCCGACCTGTACTTCATCCTCAGTCAGAGCGTGGCGCATAAACCAGCTGATGTGCTTCTCGGAGAAGTCGACCTGATCGTTCACTTCACCCGCGGGTACGCCCATATCGTTCTCATACAGATAGGATATCTCAGCAGCGGCAGTCATAGCGAAAGCCCAGCATGAGCCGTAGGGATTTTGGTTTTTGACAGTTGTCACATAGTTCTTGCCGTTATAATCCCTCAGATCGAGCTTATCGGGCAGATCCTTTTCGAGATCGATGAGCTTTTGCGTGTCGCTCTCGGAGTCGGCGTTAAAATCGCCCTCGGATATGTCTTCGGCTGTCAGCGCTATTTCTTTCTCTGCCGCGTTGACCGATACTCCGATCGTAAATACACAGCCGAGCAGCATCGATAACGCCAGCAACAAACTCAGCAGTTTTTCATGTTATTCTTCCTTTTGGTGTTATATCGCGATAAAGACCTACACTGTCTGAATCTTAAACTATTCTATCATATCATCCCAAAATAGGCAAGTTAGAAAGCCGAAAAATCACCTTATCTGCATACTGCTGCTATACAGTTTTAGCTGATTGTCTAAAATCGAAGATATCAGCTTACTCAGCAAAAGGACGCTTTCCTGAATTTTCATGAAAGCGTCCTTTTGCTTATTCTTAGGTTGACCGAAAGCTGCGCGTCATTTTTGTGAAAGCTCTTGAGTATCAGAAGATCAAACTAGCCTTACTGTCCCACTTGGAGTATAGATGACCGTTCGGTCTTAGGATCAAATATTTGACTGCGGACTTGTTCTCCTCCTGAGACATAGAGTCTTCATCGACGACCACCGAGAAGCCGTGGTAATCATAGCGATCAGCGCCGTATTCCAAAGTGTCCAGATATTTGCCGTTCGCTTTGACATCAGCCTTTAGCTCGTCGATGAAATCGAGGGTCTCTGCGCTTACATTGCGTGCGATCCACTCACCCTGTTCGGTATCGGAGTCGGGTGACCACAGCGCGCGAAATGTGATCTGATCGGCGCCCAGATCACCGCACAGCTTGATAACGCTCTCAGGTGTATAGTCATGGCGAACAAGGATCCCGTCGTTCATATTTAGACAAAGTCTGAGGTTGATGTTCCTCTTCTTGACCTCTGCGCAAAAACGTGCCAGCTCCAGCTGATCATCTTTGGTTTGGATCATTGAGCGGTTATCGGCATCATCATCCAGACAGGCTATGGATACCGCGATAGTGGTCACACCGACAGAACTTTTGAAAAAGTCGAGAAAGTCCGCGTCGATGAAAGCGCCGGTTGTCTGCATCTCAATGTTAAGAAACGGTGTGCGCAAACTGCGGTTCACCTCGCTGAATACGCGCAGGAATTCTTTGTTTTGCTGCGGCTCGTTATTACCGGTCAGCATACAGGTGTTACACCCGTTCTCGCGCGCGTATTCCAGCCGCTTTCGCATATCCTCAGTGTATGAAGCGTAGCAGCATACATCGGTAAAACGATCCTCATAATCCGATGTATGCATTTTGCTGCAGCAAAACTTGCAGTCGTTAATACATCTTTTTGCCGGCACACAGACCGACAGGCTTTGAATATTCATGCTATATCTCCTCCTTTATCAAAACAGCGTATCAGCTCCAATAACCGTTCAACGGAAATACCGTTTTCAGCAAGGAGCCTTTCCGCGTTAAAATCCGAATGAAACGCCTTAGAGATCCCAAGGTTCTTTACCCGCATCTTTGTTGGTCCGTAGTAGGAAGCGATACGTTCGCCGAAGCCTCCGTCAAGCACGCCGTCCTCCAAGGTGATGACAAAGCTGTGATCGCGTTTCAGCTCATCCAGCAGCTCCTTGTCGATACCTGACAGAAAGCAGGGATTGATGAGCGTAATATCTCTACCGGTCGCTTTACGATATTCCTGTGCTGTCGCCTTTGCTATCGGTATCAGAGCGCCGACGGCTATAAGAGCAATGCCCTTTCCGCGACTGAGCACCTTGAAGCGATCAAGCCGTGAATAGTCTGTGTTGTCGGGCGCTCCGTCTTCGATGATCCTGACCGGAACGCGTATCGCCGTTGGATGACGTCGTTGAGTCGTCGCGTAGCGGAACATCTGCAGGTATTCCTCCTTGGATGACGGGGCAAGGTATACCAGATTCGGTACATGCGCCAGCATTTGAATATCGCACAAACCGAAATGTGTATTTGATTTCATACCGTATGCGCCCGGCAACAAAACCAGTATGGTCGCGTGGTTGTTGTTCAGACACAGATCATGTGAGACCTGATCGTAGGCTCTTTGCAAAAACGGAGCGTAAACGCCGAAGACAGCCGTACCGCCTCCACGGGCTATACCGCTTGCCATTGCCATAGCGTTTTCTTCAGCGATACCGACGTCTATAAATCTTCCTTTTCGTTCCCATTCGGCACGATCCTCTCCGACAAAGCCCATCGCTCGCGGCGTACCCGCCGTCAGGACGATCGCTCGCCGATCCTTCTTCATCAGATCGACAAGGCTGTCATATACCGTCGTGTCATAGACAGGATAGCCGTTCTTCGGAACACCGTCTTCGATCCGAAAGGGACTGCCGGAGTGCCAGTTCTCTTTGTCCTCCTCGGCATAAGCGAGACCCTTGCCTTTAGTTGTATGAATATGCAGCACTATGGGATGATCGATGTCTTTAACGTCCGTGAACAGCGCTGTCAACGCGTCGATATCGTGACCGTTTTCAAGATAGCGATAGTCAAGGTCCAGTCCTTTGAAAAAGTTTTGTTCGCTGTTACCGCCGCTCTCGCGAAGCTTGCGCAATATCCGATATAATCCTCCGTGATTTTCGGCGACGCTCTGATCGTTATCATTGAGAATGATGATGAGGTTTGAGTCGTATTCACCCGCGGTATTCAGTCCTTCATAGGCTTCTCCGCCTCCGAGCGCACCGTCACCGATGACGGCAATGATGTTTTCTTTACCGCCCTGTGTATCTCTTGCTGCCGCCATGCCCATCGCCATTGAGATCGAGGTTGCCGTATGACCGACGGTGAACCAGTCGTGCTCGCTCTCATGCGGGTTGGTAAAACCGGTAACGTCCCTGAAATGATCGGGATCCACGAAAGCCTGTCGTCTGCCGGTCAGTATCTTGTGGGCGTAGCACTGGTGAGATACATCCCATATGATCTTGTCCCGCGGAGAGTCAAATATCCTGTGCAGCGCTACGGTAAGCTCTACCACGCCGAGATTCGATCCGACATGACCGCCTGTTTGGCTGAGCTTTTCAATAAGCGCGGTGCGAACCTCACCGGCAAGAATAGGCAGTTGCTCATTTCCGAGCTTCTTGATGTCTTGCGGACCGTTGATTGTTTCCAGATACATTATGTTCTCCGTTATTCTTTATTCTCATGGTTTTTGATCAGGTATTTATCCTGCCACTCCGATGTACGCGTGACGGACTCACTGTCGCAGTTGAGCGCATGGATATCATCTGTCAACTCGGTGATGACATCCGTCAGTTCCAGGTCGCGCGTCCATTTTCGGTCGATGGCGCTGTACCCGAGCCACGCACCGAGGATGTTACCGGCTATCGCTCCGGTAGAGTCGCTGTCGCCCTTATGATTGACAGATACGATCATGCATTTATCAAAGTCATCATGATACTTCAGGCAGCAGTACAGAGCGATGGCGAGCGCCTCGTCACCTACCCAGCCCTCCCCGAGCTTATGTATATTGTCAAGGTCGCTGTCGCTGTTTTCCGAAAGTTCAAGCGTACGGTTGATGAGCCTCGCAAGGCTGTCGGTACCTTCGCTGAAGCTCCGACAAACTACATCGAGCGACATCCGGGTGATCTCACGCAGGGTTTTGTCTCCGCGTTCAAACACCGCGTAACGAACGATGCAGGCAAGCATCGCGGCGGGCAGATACCCCAGAGGATGACCGTGAGTCAGCGCTGCGGCTTCAGCCGCTTCGTGCGCGGCAGACTTTGCGTCGGGCAAGGCTCTGAACAGCCCTAACGGCGCGACGCGCATCACGCCACCGCAACCTTTGCTGTTATTGGGCGCTTTGTCGCTGTTGTAGGGGTCGCCCTTAACGATTTTTCCGTGCATTGCCGACAGACAGGTATTGCCCGGAGCGCGCGGCACAAACAGCTCGGGCACATCCCATAGCCATGTACAGTGCCGATACTTTCCTCTGAGGTTGAACGGCGTATTCTGGGTACGGTACCAGTCGCAGTACGAGGCGGCGATCTCACTACAGACATCGGTTTTATTCCCGGTCAGCTTGTTCTTTGTCACGGCGTTGAGAATACCGCAGGCGGTGAACAGTGTCATCTGGGTGTCGTCCGAAATGATCGCCTTTAAGCTTTTGTGATCCTTTTGATATGAAGTGATCCCGCAGTTGCCGTAACGGCTGAAGATCGCGTTTTCATCAAGGAACTCGATCGCATAGCCAAGCGCGTCGCCGACAGCGCCGCCGATCAAACAGCCTTTGATACGATCTCTCAACGGATCGTGATCCTCATTAAAACAGTGTGAGAACACACGATAATTATACTGCCCGGGATCTTTGCAAAGCACTGAGAATCCGATTTGTTTGAAAGTATTATGACCGATCCTGCCGATCTCTTCTCTGAACAGCTGTGCGATCAGCTTTGCGTCGTTTCCGAAGGCGCCGCATCCCCATGCTCCGAGAACGAGATGTGTGTATCCTTCGCGCGCGGCGAGACAGAGCATCCCGCGGATCCTGTGTGCCATCATCTCGCGGTATTCGTCGTAGGTCTTGCCTTCCAGTCCGTCGCGGACATACGGCGCGGCACAGGTCAGCACGGAAACGACAGCGGTCTCCTCGAGCCATTCTCCGTCACCGTCGCGAATGATCTCGACATTCGGCGAGATGATCATCGCGTCCGAGCCGAGCATCGTGTGCAGCGCGCGGTTATAGCGATAGTAGGCTGCAGCTTCATCGCTCTCGAGAGAGAGTAAGAGGGAGCTTTGACGGCACAGATCCTCTTCCTGCGCTTTTGCGCCGCGGCGCACGCCTCCGCCTATGTTGACGGGGTTGGCGTAGTTCAAAACCAACACCCTGTCCCCCGGTGTGAACGTCTCTGAGTCACGGAGCATCTCTCGCGCCATAGTAAAGGAATCCGTGTTCTCACAGGTGATCTTGCACCCTGTTCGGATCGTATTATTTGAGAATGTATTTTCGACGCATAGCCGCTCGACCTCATCGGGCAGATATACGCGCGCCTCACGCATACGATAGGTATCTGTCTTAAGTGACACGATCCTGCCCCGATAAAGATAGTTCCCCGCGCCCAACGCTTCGAGGGTCTCGTTCAGCATGGTGATATTCGGGTTCTCTTCACTCTCCAACAGAGCTATAGCCTTCTTGTATTTTTCGACGCGTTCCAAATCTTTTTCGGTGACGCTATCCAGTCGGCTGAGGTCGCTGTTGTGTTTCAGATCCGCCAGCTTGACCTTTTTTGCAAGCGGGTTCGACTTCAGCTTTTGCACATATTCAAGATACGGTACGCTTTTTTCATGCGTCATCATAGCGATCGCATCGATCACTGCCTCAGGGAATCCCTCACGGCGCAGATCGTCAAATGTAACGCCGGCGTCCTCGACAACGTCGTGCAGCAGCGCCACACATACCGCGTAGGGATCATCCATCTGTTCTGCCAAATGGAAGGGGTGATAAACATAGGGCATACCGCTCTTGTCAACTTGTTTTTTGTGCGCTTCAAATGATATCTTCAGCGCTTTTTTGGTCAATGAAGTGTAGATCAACGTTTTTCCTCCTACCATTGTGTTGAAACATTCAGCTGTTCCCGGATCAGTTTTTTCGCTTCGGTAAATCGATGCAGATAATCTCCGCCTATGCTGTGATATTTCAAACCATACCGACGCAGCAGGTCTTTGATCTGAGCGCTGTATTTTTCACGGTCGTCAGCAATGATCTCGCTTCGGGTCCCATCCTGTACAAGGGCGACAGTCGGTTCCAAAAAAAGCACCAGATCCCAATCGGTGATATCGTTTATAGCTTCGGCGAGTTTGGTACAGCGACTCACCTTTGTGTCGTCAGTTAACAGAAAACGACTGTAGAAAAGAGTCGTCAAGGCGTCGGTATCGACAAACAGGATTCGGTTGCTGTACCTTGATGCGTCCATCACGTTGATCTTCTGCCGCAACAGATTCTCGTATAGGTCATCAACGATCATCAGCTCCTCTCCGCCCGCATACGCGCAGGTATCTCTGCCCACCTCAGAAACATAGTTGGTGTTATAGGCGAGGGCAAGATTCTTCACCAGCGTAGACTTTCCCGTACTCTCTCCGCCCAGCACCAGGACCTTGCGGGCGTAGTAAGACTTGCAGACCTCGGGGACATAGTCCCAGTGCTCTGTTGCCCATGCTCTGATCTGAGTCGAGCTGACGGGGACCTCTTTACGCGGGAAGTATATCACATCCGACTCCGGACTGTATAAACTTTCAAAGCGTCCTGTGCCGAGGTAGTCGTCACCGCAAAAAACCGCGTCGATCGGTTGCCCGATGACAGCCTTGATATCTTGTGCGCCCTTTTCCCAGTAATAGTCGGTGTTGTACTCTTCCTTACTGACTGCCTTATCCTCGACCATGATGATACGGACGTTCGGCAGATGATCAATACTGTTTAGTATCCAACGATATCTGAGCTCCTTGGAAGTGCTTTCTCTACCCTCGCACCAGCTGATCATCACATACAGCAGATCACACATCGACGCCGCCTTGATAATATCATGAATATGACCGATATGCAGCGGATCGAACGATCCGCCGTACATTCCTATCCGATATTTCATTTTCTTCTGTATACCTCTTTCTCCCGTTTCACCAGCATGATGATCGCGTTGCCCAAGTATACAATCCACATTAGCAGGGTAGCGATATTACCGCTGCCGCCGCGGTAGTCGCACCACCACATATATACTGTGAAGATGTCGACCGCGACCCAGATCCACCACTGCTCAGAGAACATCCTTACACTTACGATCATAGCAACAACCGAGCTGACCGTAGTAAAGGAATCGACAAAGGGCATCGCGTCACCCCAACTATGCAACAGCAGCCCGTACAGATATGTTCCTGCCGCGATACCTGCGACCGTCAAAAGTCTTCCCCACCATTTCATATGGCGCTTGATGACCTCTTGGGTTTCGCCATCCATGTGTTTTCTCCAAACGAAGAAGCCGACAAACTGCATAGGGACATAATAAAGAGCGTTGAGCATGGTCTCGCCGTACAGCGTCGCACGATACGCGATGATCGCGTACAGAACGCTGTTGGCAAGTCCGAAAATATATGCCGAAAGCTTACCTTTACCGGTACACACTACACATGCTACGCCGGTAGTAGAGGAGACGATCCCCATCACGGTGTCTTTGAGATATATACTCACGCCGGTGATAACTACACATGCCGTGACCAGTCAGATCACTTCCCACGCCTTCCAGCCTGAAAGCTCACTTTTTACAAACTTTTTGATAGAATCCATATCTTAAATATTATCTCTCACGTTGTAGGCGGAATTCTACCGAACGCTTGAGATATTCAAGATACTGTTCGTCGCGACACATTGATTTCTCAGGATTATCACTGAGCTTTGCGACGGGTCTGCCGTTGACATACTGGAGCTTGATAACGATATTCAGAGCCTTTTCACAGGTATCGTTTGAGCAGAATGTACCGATGCCGAAGCTGACCTTGCTTCTGTCTTTGAAGTGATCATAAAGAGCCTGCGCGCGGTCAAAGTCGAGGCTGTCGGAAAACAGCAGCAACTTGGTCCTGGGATCGACGCCGTAGCTCTCATAGTGACGTATGATCTTCTCACCCCATTCATAGGGATCGCCGGAGTCGTGACGTACGCCGGTATAGTTGTTGACCATGGAGCGGTTGAAGTCCAGCAGAAAGAGATCGGTGGTGATGGTATCGGTCAGAGCGGTACCGTTGTCGCCGTCATACTCATCATACCAGTCGCGCATGGCATAGTGGTTGGTATAGGCGAGCGGGATCTTGTCTATACCCTGATACATCTGCACATATTCATGCGCGTAGGTACCTATGGGAGTCAGGTCATACTTCATGGCGAGGTAGACGTTAGAGGTACCGACACACTTGTCGGTCTCCTGCGCCAATCTTCTTACCACGACATCCTCCCACTCGCGGGAGAGTCTGCGTCGGCAGCCGAACTCCGCAAATTTGAAAGTATAGGTGCCGTCGTTGAGCTTCTTGATCTTCTCATCGAGCTTTTCTTCGGCAGATTTGAGCAGAGTCGCGTAATCGTACTGCATACGGAAGTAAACCTCGTTGATGATCTCGAGCAGATAGATCTCAAACTGCATCGCCGAGAAAAGCGGACCGTCGACAACGACCTGCAATTCGCCGTCATTCGTCAGATTAACGGATACATAGTCGCGTATCGGATGCCACAGCCTGAGGAACTCTACATAATCATTCTTGATAAATCTGATGGAACGCAGATAATCCAGTTCATCCTTAGTAAAGCGAAGCGTACAGAGATGGTCGATCTGGGCGTTGATCTCATCTTTCATCTCCGGTGTAAAAACAACATCCTTGTTGCGGCATTTGAAGTAGTATTGACCGCAGAGGTCTGTGTGTTTATGAAAAATGACCTGATCCATATTGAACTTATACAGGTCGCTGTCAAGCAAAGAAATGACGATCGGTTCAAGCTTCATGGCGATTTCTCCTTTATTTTATCCCTCTCCGATTTCAGGCAGACCGGGCTCGAAAGCGGGCATCAGCCTGAGCTTGAAAAGATTGATCTTGTGTTTACGGTCGATTTTTGACTTGTTCTCGGTGTTTTCGATCTCGCCTGTGCGGATGTAGCGGTCGAGCTCAGCGTAGGTAAAGCCGAGGTTATCCTCGTCTGTCTTACCGCAAAGTCCGTCAGAGGGGACTTTGTCGACCAATTCAGCGGGCAGTCCGAGCAGCCTGCCTATTTGCTTGATCTCATCTACAGTCAAATGAGAGCACGGGCTGAAGTCGCCTACGCTGTCGCCGTATCGGGTAGAGTAGCCTACCCAGTCCTCGCTGAGATTACAGGTGTTGGCGACGCGTCCGTTATGACTCTGAGAAACAGCGTACAGCGTAGCCATACGGATACGGGGCGGCAGATTTTGTACCGTCTGAGCGGTAGGCTCAAAGGGCAGCTGACGGATCACGCCCTCATACGCGTCCTTGATATTGATGATATAGTGCTTTATGCCGAGGGTATCGACCAGCAGCTGAGCCTTATCTATATCAGCCTGTTCACCGTTGGGCATCAGCACTCCTATGACGCGGTCTTTGCCCAGTGCCTCTGCGCATAAGGCGGCTACTACGGAGCTGTCCTTACCGCCCGAGATACCCACCACGGCGTTACAGCCTTTTCCGTTTTCTTCAAAGAAATCGCGTATCCACTGTACGCACTCGTTTTTGATTTTTTCTGCGTTGAACATAATCTACCTCTCTATCATAAATCACTTTATTTCTATCTGACAGCTTCTCATGGTCTCAAGCGCCGCTTGATGCTTTTCGGGTGTTACTCCGGCGCAGCAGGCAGAGTCAACGCTGATAGGAGTCTCACAAAAGATCGCCTTCAAGAGCAGCGCGTTAGATACCACACAGATATCGGTACACAGACCGATCAGCTCGATATCGCACGGCTCTCCGGCACATGCCTGCATGACCAGTCCGGGCAGCTGTGCGGCGCCGAAGGTGACCTTCTCCACCGGCGTATAGCCCTTCTTATCTAAAGCTGCGGCTACATTCTCATTGAGCTGCCATCCGGGCGTGCCCTTTATGCAGTGAGGTACAGGCAGGTTCTTGCCCTCCATCGTCTGCATGTAGTTGTCGCCGTGAGTATCAAGGGTCGCGAATATCTCGCCCTCAAAGCTCTCGATCTTTTTGACGACATCCGGTACGATCTCCAAGGCTTCTTTTGTACCGAGAGCGCCGTCCACAAAGTCCTTTTGCATATCGACTACGATCAAAAAATGTTTCATAACTTGTTCCTTTCTTCTTTTGATACAGACAGAGTTTATTTGCGTTTATAGAGCTTTGCAGGACGATGTCCCGCGCCCTCTGTATACTCATCGGTCTCCTCTACCAACCCTGCCACCTTGCGGCGGAAGTTGGCAGGGAGTACCGAAATATTCATTACGGCTTCCTGAACGTTTTGCAGCTCCGTGAGTGTAAATTTCTCCGGCAAAAAGTCAAAGATGAATTCAAAGTCTTTTGCGCCTGCGCGCAGCGCAGTCAGTGCACGGGCTATTATCGCCGCATGATCGAAGGCGATACCTCCGCTGTCGCGTATGATAAACGAAGAGATACCGAATCGGCTTTTTTCTTCATACAACTCGGCGCTGAGAACTATGTCGTCATGGCTTAGCCGCAAGAGACTGCTTCCGTTGTCATTCTGCTCAAAGCTGACGTCAAACCACTGCGCGTCCGAAGCATCGTCTCCCGATCTCTGAGTCTCTTCCGTGCTACCGATCACGCTGGCAAAAGCGTTTGAGATTATCCAGCCGCGCGGATCGCGTCCCGGCGCACTGAACATTCCGACAGACATCAGCGACGCGGGTATGACCGATGTTTCTTCCTTGACCTCCCGCAAAGCACATTCTTCGATCGTCTCTCCCGGAGGGAGAAAACCTCCCGGAAGCGCCCAGCTGTCCTTGAACGGATGGCAGCCGCGGCGTATAAGCAGCAGAGACAAAACGCCTCGAGAATCCTTGCGGAAGTTTTCCGTTTTCTCCGATCTCAGCTTAAAAACAACGATGTCAGCGGTAACAGAGGGGCGGGGATAGTCGTCCATCGAATAGTTTTCCAAAAATCTTTCTTCTTCTTTCAAAGACACTCACCTCAATAAGTTAATCTCAAAATGATATTATCATGTGAGCTTTGACTTGTCAAGATAAGGTGCCGGTGTTTTTTTGATCTATATGACCAGATTTCCCGTATTACGGCAAAGTCCTATCTCCACCGCGGCGCCGGAGTTGAATTCAATACAATCCTGTTCCATTCCGTCGCTGAAAATCACTCCGTTGTACGCCATTTGTGACGCGATCCTCAGGGGAGCGCTCTTGCTTATCTTTCCGAACACCAGCCTTGTCCCCGTGCTCTTGCTCGGATAAGGTTCGCGCACGGTATAGTATAGATAGTCGGACTCCCATGTAAAGCTGCTGTCTATGCGCGGTTGCTCACGGACTCCGCAGTAACGATCGATACCGATCGCTCCGGCAAGTACGCTTTTCAACCATCCCGTCGCTCCCAGTCCCGTCGATACGATAATGCCGCTGGAGCTTTGCTGCTCGCTGTCCGATCCTGCGGTCAGCGTGTATCGCGCTGACGCGTGGGTACGCTGACCGATGAAGATATCATTGACGCCGATGAGGGTCTGTCCGTCGTTGAGTGTCGCCTGAGCCATGGTAACGCTTCTGACATTTCTGATCCCCGTGTCCGTCTCGGGGACCACCTTAGACAGATCATCCGCAGTAAACGGCAGCAGTGCTCCGTCCCAGCGTCCGGGATCCGGGTTTACGCCGATCAGCTTTTGAGTCGTCAGATATTTGAGCGTATTGGCAACAAGTCCGTCGCGTCCGAGCACAACTACCAGATCCTGCTCGCCGAAGAGATACCCCGATACAAACTCGCGATCTATGACCTGCAGTCTACCGTAGCTCTCCAGATAGGACACTGTGCGCTTCAACGCATCGTTATAGTTGTTGTTCTCGGTAAGATAGTCCTCAAAGTCACCGCCGTGGTGCTCAATATAGAACTGTGTCTGCCCTATTGTATTGTACCGCGCGATCAAATTAGCGAGGCGTGTTTTCTGTGTGATCAAAACTATTTTTCTATCTGTCCGGCGTCTCATTTCAAAACCTCATTTCATCATTTTTTGACGGCTAAGCTCTCGAGCAGATCGGGTGTGATGTTTAGAGTGCCGATCTTTTCGCTGTTGGCAGCGAGCTTCTCAAACGCGCCTGCGATCATGCGCTCCGGCTCCATATTCAAAGTTGCCAGCGCTACCAGAACCTCAGGGCTGAGACGGTTATACGCCTCCATCACTACGCCTACGCGATACGCTTCGGCGTCAGCATCCTTCTTGGCGTTTTCAAGCCTCATATCGGCCAGCTCCTTGCGCTTGCGCTCTATCTCGATCTGAGTTTCTATCTTCATCTTTTCGCGTTCGGCTTCTGCCGCCGCCTTTATCCGCTCGCTTTCTGTTTCGGCGTTGATGCGGATGCGTTCAAGCTCGTTTTCTTTTTCAAGTAACATCTGTTTGGTAGCGAGCTCGGTCTCACGAATCTGCTTTTTCTTTTCTTCAACAGATATCTCTGTATTCAATTCGTTTTCTTTGATCTTTCTCTCCTGCTCGATAGACGCGTTGCGGCGTTCATATAAGGCGTCGTCGCTTCCTTTCTGGATTTCCTCACGGGTACGAGCCTCCAGAGCTCGATGCGTCTCATTATTCGCGCTGATCCTCAAGATCGAAAACCCTGTTACCTCAACGCCCAGTAAACGTACCTCTTCTATCGACTTCACATCTTCAAAGGTCTCGGCGGCGATATCCTGTTCAGCGCTGATAGCCCGGGTCAACCCGACAGATCCGATACGATTTTTGATGAGTACCTCAACTATATTGATAATGCGCTTGGACAACTTTTCAAGCGGTTTGGCATAGTATGCTTTGGTCCTCATATCAGCTGTAAAGTTCATCATTTCGGCAATCTTTTCGCAGTCGGTTATACGATACGCCAGCTGCCCCTGGACTGTTACGTTTTGAAAATCCTTAGTCTTCTCTTCAAAGATGAAATCGGTATCCATCACCGAGATCGGTACTACAGCCACAGATGTACTTTTGTCAAAGCAGTAAAACGACAGACCTCTTCCAGCGTCAACCTGCTTGCCTTTTTTATAACGGATCACATACTCGTTGGGTAAAAACTTGATATACATCTTATACCTCCTGCTTATTAAGATTAGTTTTGAGATCGTTTGTGTCCGATCTGTTTGGATCAGCATGAGAATAATCCTTAAAGAGCGCCCTTTGAATTATTACACCATGATAATATCATAATGTTATTATCATGTCAATACTTTTTCGAAAATTTTTAAAATAAACTATTTTTCAGTTAAAACTCGGAGAAAAAAACTTACCGCTCAGCATGATCTACTCAGGCTATCTTGCGGCTACGATATGAACGGCAAGCAGATCCGCAAGACAATAACCTACACGCCGGACAAGGGATTGACGGAGAAGCAGATCGATAAAGAGGTACAGAGGCAGGCTGTCCTTTTTGAGGAGCGCTGCCGGACCGGTACCGTGACAATGGACTATAGTATACGGTTCGCCGACTTTGCCGATGAATGGATGAAGCACAAGAAGTCGGAGCTGCGGCCGAAAACCTACGCCCGGTATGAGAGTATGCTGCCGAGGATCAACGCCGCGATCGGTCACATGAAGCTGAGAAACATTCAGCCACCGCACCTGCTGGCATTCTACGAGAACCTTTCCGAAGGCGGTATCCGCAAGGATACAGAGTACCGCTGCACGATCGATCTCGACGGCTATCTGAAAGAGCATAAGCTATCAAAATCGGCGGCACAGCGTGAGTATGGCGTGGCACCGAGCAATCTGCTGGCAGTCACCAGAGGGAAGAACTGCACAGCCGCTACAGCCGAGAGTATCGCCGCGGTGGTAGGCAAACCGCTACGCGAAGTATTTGAGCCTGTCAACACCGACAAGCCGCTGTCATCTAAAACAATCCTTCATCATCACAGGCTGATCTCTTCCATACTTGGCACAGCGGTAGAGTGGGGTGTGCTGTTTGCGAATCCCTGCAATCGCACAAAGCCGCCAAGGGTAGAGCACAAGGAGCCGAAGTATCTCGATGAGGTACAGGCGGCAAAGCTGTTGGAGCTGCTCGAAGCCGAGGACACAGAATACCGGACGGCGATCAGACTGTTGCTGTTCACCGGACTGCGTCGGGGAGAAGTGCTCGGTCTTAAATGGTCGGACGTTGATTTCGAAAACGCCACCCTGCAGGTGTGCCGCTCCTCGCTTTATCTGCCCGAAAAGGGAGTGTATGAGGACGAAACCAAAAACCGCACCTCGAACAGGGTAATCAAGCTACCGCAGACTGTTGTTGACGATCTGAAGCTGTACCGCAAGTATCAGCTCGAAATGCGACTGAGAGTCGGCGACCGCTGGCAGGAGACCGACAGGATATTCACAACCGATTTTGGCACGCCGCTACACCCGGACACGCTCTCGCGCTGATTCTCTGCTTTTGTGAAGGCGCGAAGCGATGATTTGCCGCCGATCTCGCTCCACTCGCTCCGGCATACGAATGCGACCTTGCAGATAGCGAGCGGCGTCCCGATTACCACCGTTTCAAAGCGCCTCGGCCACTCCAATTCCGCTACCACCGGCAGGTTATACGCACATGCAATCCGCTCGGCCGATGAAGCTGCTGCCGAGACGTTGGAGAACATTCTGACACCCACGATTAACCGAAACGCCGGATAAAAAGAAAACCTGCTCACCTCATCTGATCATCAGAGGAACGCAGGTTTTTTCGTAGCGGATTATGAGCAAAAATTGGCTGAAAAAGATCAAAAAATCGCACGTTAAACAACAAATAAACAACAAATCGTGGATTTTAGGCAAAAGAAGAACCGCACGGATCACCAAAAATGGCTTATCCATGCGGTTTCTGTTTGGTGGAGACTGCAGGACTTGAACCTGTGACCTCCTGCGTGTGAAGCAGGCGCTCTCACCGGCTGAGCTAAGCCTCCGTTTATTGTGTTTACGTTAATATTTTAATCTTGCCCGGCTCTTATGTCAAGCGTTTGTTTATATTTTTTTCAAACACTCTCAAAGTATTATTTGGAAATAAGCGGGATCGCATTGCAATCACGACTGTATTGTGCTACGATATAAATGTACATAAGAGGATCGCAAGGCGGGATCTGCAGTCCGCCTTGACTTTGGAACCCTTCGGACAGGAGTAAGCGTTATGAAAAGAATAATATCCGTTTTGTTGTCGCTGCTGATAATCGCGGTATGTGTGCCTTTTGCCGTGAGCGCTTCTGCCGCGTGGAAAAACCTAACGGCTGTCGACGGCTCTACCGTCTCTGTTACACCTGAGGCGCCTTACGAAATTAACGTGATCATCTTCGGCAGTACTACCTGCGGAAACACTCAGAGCACGTTGAAATCCATCAGCAGTTCCGATCTTCTCGACTCGGACAAATATCACTTTATCTATGCCGATATCGATGGCGCCGGTAAGAATGAGGTAGCTGAGTTCGCAAAGAATTATTCGGACAAAATAACCTTCTGTTACGGGGACAATAACGCCATGATGTGGCAGATGCTGAACAGCTACGGCTCGGTGTATCTGCCCGTGATCCATTACATCGGCACTGACGGGAGCGTGATGAAGTCTACCACAGGCTCTCAGTCCGCCAAAACGATCCAAGCCGCTCTCGGGCTGACCGATCCCTCGATACCGCAGTATGTAGACGCGTATGTTCACGGCAGCTATTATGTGAATATCCAAGAGGCTCTGGACAGGATAAACGAGATCAGATATGAGGCGTGCTCCGAAGGAGTAGAGAATCCGTCTAAGCCCGGCAAGGCTCTGACACTCAGCGACTATCATCCTTTGGTATGGTCGGCGGATCTTGAGCAGACCGCGCGTCAGCGCGCTGCCGAGGCGTATGTGACACTTGATCATACACGCCCCAACGGCTTGAGCTGTTTCACTATAGACGGCAGCGTAAACAGTAACTCAGAGGTGCTGGCTTGGAATTACAGCAAAAGCATGGTGCCCGGACTGAATCAGTTTTATGAAGAAAAATCAAATTGGGTTAATAAAACCGGCGGAGTTACCGGTCATTACACCTCGATGATAAATCCGAATTTTTACAGCGTCGGTTTAGGACTGTTCTACTCTACAGAGGGACCCTATTCATCGTACCCCTCGAGTCTGTGCGGCAGATTCTCGACTCAAAAAAGCGGTCTGGATCAGACCTTCGGTGAAGCTGTCAGTGACGCGACCGTAAAGATAGAAGTTGATACAGCGCTGATAACCGACGTGGGATTATACACGACAGAAAAGGTCCCCGACCCGTTCGAAGTCGGTGATAAGTTGACGGTCTCGCTTGTCATCGTTACCGAATTTGAAGGCTATACAGGCTATCTGACTCTTGAAGACGACGTCACATGGAAATCTTCGGATACACATGTGATTAAGGTCAAAGACGGCGTCGTGACAGCTGTAGGAGGAGGCAAAGCTACTCTTAGCGCATCGACAAAAAGCGGTTTATCGGTTGAAGAAGCTCTTGAGATATCGGGAGAACCGTATCAAGAACCTTTGCTCGGAGATGTGGACGGCGACGGTGAGCTGACCGTAACGGACGCGACGTTCATCCAGCGTAAGCTGGCAGGGATCGAGATTCCCTTTGAGCTTGACGAAGAAGTAGCGGATATGGATGGCAACGGACAGGTTGAGCTGATCGACGCAACTCTGATAATGTATAATCTGATACGCTTTAAATGACGACAGTTATCATCCGCCACTCTGACTGAGGGGCGGCATACATTTGTGCGTTTGCGTATGCGTGGCTTTGCGCTTAGTGTAAGAGGTGATAGAATGAGAGTTGTTATAGATCGTTTTGAAGAGGGGTTTGCGGTGCTTGAACTGTATGACGGCAAGAAGACAGTCAAGGCGCCGGGAGAGTTGTTTGCGGGAGCAAAAGAGGGAGATACCGTGGAGATCAATGTGCTCGGAAAGGTGAAGACAGGAGCTGACTGCGCTCACGGCATAACAGAACGTCTGCGTAAAAAATCGGAGAACGCTTGACTGTAAGCGGTAAAAATGTGCGGGAAGCGACCGTGTGTTACTTGTGAATATACAGCTTTTCTGAAACTGTATTGTGAAAATTCTTGCTTTTTCTTGTTGACAAACGATCTTTTCCCTGTTATAATAATTTAGCTGTGTAGCAATACACGGGCCATTAGCTCAGTTGGTTAGAGCAACCGGCTCATAACCGGTCGGTCCGGGGTTCGAGTCCCTGATGGCCCACCAAAAAGGTAGGGAGTATCGTCAAGATACTCCCTACCTTTTTGGCATAGAAAACGTCATCAGGGACTCGAAGGCGACTGTGCCCGTCAAAGGCGGGAAAAAACAGTCCGTTGGAGTGTTTTTAAGGAGAGCGTAGGCGCGACTTTTGACAGGAGGTGTCGCACCCAAGATGGGGCAGCTTTTTTCCAACATTTACCACATCCTGATGATCCATCATATCAAAGCAAAAGGAGATACCGTCAAGGCGTCTCCTTTTGCTTTGCTCAATCCTACAGTGCGTATAATTGACTGAGGGCGAGCGCGTCAGCATAAGCAGTGTGTACGGCGCAGACAACATGATAGAGCGTCTGTCTGACGCTAGCAGTAATGACGCTTTCGAGGCAAAACGAAAGCGGCATTTTCTTGTTTGACAGGAAACTACAACAAGCTGTATAATTGTTTGTTTACAAAGATAAATTATACAAACTGTATTATTGCGGCAACATCTGTCAAATAAAAAAA